>NZ_VOSR01000075.1:0-5980 GCF_007997345.1 Mitsuaria sp. TWR114 | reverse complement strand
GCCGATGCCGCGGCTGGCGCCGGTGACGAGGGTGAGGGGGCGGGGGATGTCGGTGCTCATGCGGCGGATTCTGCGCCGCCCGCGGCGCTCGCAGGGCGCGCGGTCCTGGCATCATCGCGCCTTCGTCCCCTCGACCAGGAAGCTCCATGGGCCAGCGTCTCCGCTTCTTCGCAATGGCGCTGGGTCTGCTGGCCGTGACGCCGCTGGCACTGGCCGAGCAGTTCAAGGTGCTGGTCTTCAGCAAGACCGCGGGCTGGCATCACGAGTCCATCCCGGCCGGCGTGGCGGCGATCCAGCGGCTCGGGCAGCTGCACGACTTCGGCGTGTTCTGGACCGAGGACGCCAACCGGGTGATGAACGACCATGAGCTGGCGAAGTACCAGGCCGTCGTCTTCCTTCTCACGACCGGCGACGTCCTGGACGCGGCGCAGCAGGCGGCCTTCGAGCGCTACATCCGCGCCGGCGGCGGCTTCGTGGGCGTGCACAGCGCCGCGGACACGGAACATGGCTGGCCCTGGTACGGGCGCCTGGTGGGGCGGATGTTCCAGGCGCATCCGGCCAACCAGACGGCGACGCTGGTGGTGCAGGACAGCAACTTCCCCGGCATGGATCGCTTCCTGCGGCGCTTCCTCTTCACCGAGGAGTGGTACCAGTTCGGGCCGCCCCGGTCGGAGGACCTGAAGGTGCTGCTGACGGTGGACGAGCGGACCTACCAGCCCGCCACGGAATGGGCTGGCAAGCCGGTCGCGCCCATGGGCGCCAGCCACCCGATCAGCTGGTACCAGCGGGTCGACGGCGGGCGCAGCTTCTACACCGCCCTCGGCCACCTGCCCGCCACCTACGGCGACGAGCGGTTCCAGCACCACCTGTTCGGCGGCATCTACTGGGCCGCCACCGGCAAGGGCTTCAGCGCCGAGTGAGCCGGGCGAGCCGCTGACGCTGCCCCGCTCCCCTGAATCGGCGACGCGCGCGTCGTATCCGATGCAACCGGGCGTTGCGGCCGCGCGGTCCTTCGTGTCTGTCCTGTAAAGCGCGCAGCCCGGTGGCCGCTTGCTGCCGCTTACGAATCGGCGCCTTCGGTTGCAGGGCGTGTGAGGGGCGCTCCGAATAATCCGCCGCCCTTGAGGCACCCCACATCCCGGAGGACGGATTCCATGACGATCACTTCGACGCGCCCCGGTGGCGCTCCCCGCCTGCATCCGCTGGCCCTGTCGCTGGCGCTGGCCGGCGTGCTCGCCGGTTGCGGCGGCGGATCCTCCGACGACGCGTCGGTCCAGGAGGCGCGTCTGCCCGGGGGCGGCGCCACCTCCGGCGCCACCGCGGCGGCGGCCGGCGCGCAAGTGTGCTTCTACGAGCATGTGAACTATGCCGGCGCCAGCCTGTGCACCAGCACCAGCACCAGCTGGATCGGCGCGGCCTGGAACGACCGCATCTCGTCGATCCGCGTGCCAGCCGGCTACAAGGTCGAGCTCTTCGCCGACAGGAACCTGCGCGGCACCACCGTCACGCTGACGGCGGACAACGCCAACCTGGTCGGTCTGGGCCTGAACGACGCGGTGTCCTCGATGCGCGTGACGCCGCCCGCGGCGCCGTCCAAGGTGACCCTGGCCTCGGTGCAGTTCGCGCAGTCGATGCTCTACGCCAGCAGTGACAGCCAACTGGTGCTGGTCGCCAACAAGCCCACGCTGCTAAAGGTCAACGTGACCGCGCCGGCCGGCACCACCGCGCCGGCCGGTGTCGTGCGCGTCGACAACACCGTCGACGGCACCAGCCGCGACCTGCCGCTGGCGGCGCCGCGCCGCGGCCTGCCGACCACCGTGTCGGAGACGCAGTCCTTCGACGACGCCTACAGCGTCACCGTGCCGGCCGAGCTGGTGAAGAGCGGCCTCAAGGTCACGGTGACCGTCGCCGGCGCGCGGCCCAGAGCTTCACGCCGCGGGTGGGCGGCGGCACGCCGATGCGCTTCATCCCGATCCCGGTGCGCATCGCCGGCACCACCGGCCAGCTGCCGGCCGACCAGACCGCGCACCTGCGCGCGCTGTTCCCGGTGTCGTCGGTGACGCTGCGCTCGCATCCGACCTTCGTGTCGTCCAAGGTGACCACGCTGCCGACCACGGACTCGGGCTGGAGCGACGCCTTCGGCAAGATCCTGGGCGAGCTCAACGACCTGCACCGCATCGAGGGCGCCGCGCGCCAGGACTACTACTTCGGCTTCATCCCCAAGCGCACCTGGGGCCTGGCGGGCCTGGGCTACATGCCCGGCAGCTCGGCCGTCGGCTTCGACATGCCGAGCGCGCCGGACACCGTGCGCGACGTGGTGGCGCACGAGCTGGGCCACAACTTCTCGCTGCCGCACGCGGCCTGCGGCGGCGCGGGTTCGCCGGACCCCAACTATCCGTATCCGGACGCCAACCTGGGCAAGCCGGGCCGCTACGTCTGGAGCTACCTGTCGGACGTGAACGCGTTCTACGACCCGCGCCCGACCGACCGCCACGACATCATGAGCTACTGCGGCGGCACGGTGTTCTCGGACTACAACTACCGCCGCATGCAGACCTTCCTGACGCCGGCCGACACGGCCGCCGCGCAGGTCAAGGGCACGGCCGCGGGCGCCGACGGCGACCGTCCGGTGGCGACGCAGGACGTGCTGCTGGTCAGCGGCAGCATCCGGGGCAAGCAGGTCGAGATCAACCCGGTCAAGACGCTGGTGGCCAGGCCCGACGCGAGCGGCGGCGCCTACCTGCTGCGCGTGCAGACGGCCGGCGGCCAGATCGTCGAGCAGCGCTTCACGCCGCAGTCGGTGGACCATGACGGCGAGCTGCTGCACTTCAGCGTGCTGGTGCCCAAGGTCGACAACATCGCCAGCATCAGCGTGCTGAGCGACGGCGCGACGCTGGCGCAGGCGCAGGCCCGGGTGAGCAACGCGCGCCAGAAGGCGCTGGCCACCGGCAGCAGCCGCGCGCAGGTGCAGGTCAAGGAAGCTGGCGGCAAGGCCACGCTGCGCTGGGATGCCGAGGCGACGCCCTTCCTGAGCGTGACCTGGACCGACGGCACCCGCCGCCTGAACCTGGCGCAGGACCTGCAGGGCGGCGAGGTGATGCTGGACACGCAGGAGCTGCCGACCGGCGGCCGCTTCGAGTTCATCGTGTCGGACGGCCTGAACGCGCAGCGCGTCGAGCTGTCGCGCTGAGCCCGGACCGAGCCGGAGGCCGGGGCCTTGGCGCCTGGCCTTCGGCCTCGACGTCGAGCTGAATGGACGCGCCGCGTGTCGGGAGATCGCGGCGCGTCTTGCATTGCGGCGGCAGGCCGTTATCGTCGAGCCCCATGACCTCATCCCCTTCCGATCGCGGGCCCGAGCGCCTCGCGGCCTGCTGTTGCGGCCAGCTCAGCGCGCGCGTCGTGGGCCAGCCGGTGCGGGTGTCCATCTGCCACTGCCTGGCCTGCCAGCGCCGCACCGGCAGCGTCTTCGGCCAGCAGGCGCGCTTCCGCCGCGAGGAGGTGACGGTGGCCGGCCGCTCGACCGAATACGTGCGCGTCGGCGACGAGGGAACGCGGCCCGCTTCCACTTCTGTCCAGACTGCGGCTCGACGGTCTTCTACGAGCCCGAGGCGCTGCCGGACTTCATCGCGATTCCCGTCGGCGCCTTCGCCGATCCGACCTTCCCCGCGCCCACCGTGTCGGTCTACGAGGACCGCATGCACGCCTGGGTCGTGCCGCCACCGGACGCGGAGCACTGGGGCTGAGCGCCGGGTCGCGCCATCGCTTCGTCGCTGCGTCCCGTCACTCCCAGCACAGGAGCTTTCATGTTCGACCACGTCAAGTTCGGTGTCCGCGACTACGCCGCCAGCAAGGCCTTCTACCTGCAGGCGCTGGCGCCGATCGGCGTGTCGGTGGTCGGGGAGGGCGAGCCTTCCTACGGCGCGGAACTGAGCGCCGGCGGCGAGGCCTCGCTGTGCCTGTTCGAAACCACCGAGACGCCGGCCCACCTGCACATCGCATTCGTGGCGCCGCGGCGCGAGCAGGTCGATGCCTTCCATCGCGCCGCCCTGGCCGCCGGCGGCCGGGACAACGGACCGCCCGGGCTGCGTCCGAAGTACCACCCCAACTACTACGCGGCCTTCGTCATCGATCCGGACGGGCACAACATCGAGATGGTCTGCCACGCTCCGGCGTGAGGTCGACTTGACGCCGGGGTGAGGCCGCCGTGAGGCGGTTCAGCGGCAGAAGCCCTCGTCCCAGGCGCGCGTGCCGTAGAGCACTGGCATCAAACGGCGAGGCCCGGAGGGATCGGCTGGATCGGCCGCCAGGCAGAACTTGGCCATGTAGCCCCGCGTGGGATCGACGGTCCGACGAGCGGATGTTCAGGTAGACCTGGTAGACCCGGCCGGGCTGCAGCATCGGTGCAGTCGCGGGCCGCGCGCTTGCGCCGTCCGGTGCCTGGCCGTAGGCGAAACAGCTGGCCGACGACATCGTCTCCAGGCGCTGCGCATCCAGCAGTACCGACCAGACCTCGGCGACCGGGCTGACCGACACGTCACTGACCATCACCGCCTGCAAGCGGATCGTGGGCCCGCGCGCAGTCTCCTTGGCGCTGATCGTGAAGCAGGGCTGCCCCTCCTGAAGCCGCACTTCGGCGTCGCCTACCCGCGAGGTCGCGCAGGCCGTGCCGAGCGCGGCGCACAAGGCCAGCGCCAGCGTCGCGTCAAGGCAGGTTCGCGGTGTCGGACGGATTGGTGAGGAAGGCATTCAGCACCTCTTCGAAAAGGGCCAGTTGTTGCGCAAACTGCGCCTGCCGCATCGCCTGCGGCGCGTTCAGGTGCTTGAGCGCGAAGTAGTCGGCCAGCAGGTCGCCCTGTGACTCCATGTTGTAGTCGCCCAGCTTGGCGCCAGCCTTGAGCTCGTAGTCGTAGCCCAACCCGATGCGGATGGCACCACGCAGCCGCACCGGGTAACCGAGTTGGTACTGCCAGACATGCACCATCTCGTGGATGAACCACTGCTTGGTGTAGACGTCGGTTGATGAGAAGTCTTCCTTGAAGTGCTTCTTGTTGAAATAGATCTCCCCGTTGGGCGTCATCGCCGTGTCGTCGGGCTGCAAGCCGAAGGGAAGGTACTCGTCGTTGTGGACCTTCACCCGGCTGTAGTCGATCGCGTCCTTGAAGAGCAGCCGCGCCATTGCGATCTCGCCGCTGGTGAGCGGGCGGACCCCGCCTTCTGGCGTGGCCAACGGCCGCAGCGGTGCCGGGACATTGACGGCCCGTGCTGGAGGGATGACCTCCCCGGCCAGCATCGTCCAGGAAGCGTCGAGACTCGTGCCGATACCGGCGTCCAGGCCGATCGGCCCGGGGCGCGGCGAGGGGCCGAGGCACCGTGTGCCGGGGTCGGACAGCATCTGGCGGACGTCCAGCCCAATCGGGCCCGGAGCAAGGGCACGTGCCATGGGAGCCTTTCAGCGAGGGATGCCGGTGGCGTTCTCGGCGATCCGACGATGTTGCCCGCTCGCGGACGCCGCAGCAAATGACTCTCGGCCAAGCGCACGCGCGACCGCTGTGCGCTGCCGCACACAAGCGGCCATCGCGGGGCACCGATAACCGGCGCGCCTCGCTCGATATCCAAACTGGGATCGACAAAGCCGGCGCGCGGCAGTAAAAACCGGCGTTCATAAAACATTCAGGAGACAAAAATGTTTCATACAGGTTGGAGCCGGCGCGCCGCGCTCGTTCGCGCGGTGCTGATCGTCGGTGGTGCGACGCTGGGCCTGCTGGCCGGCGGCGCTCGCGCCGAGGACAAGGGCCTGGTCGGGATCGCGATGCCGACCAAGAGCTCGGCCCGCTGGATCGCCGATGGCGACAACATGGTCAAGGCCTTCCAGGCCAAGGGCTACAAGACCGACCTGCAGTACGCCGAGGACGACATCCCCAACCAGCTCGCCCAGATCGAGAACCTCATCACCCGCAAGGTGAAGGTGCTGGTGATCGCG
>NZ_VOSR01000749.1:0-11814 GCF_007997345.1 Mitsuaria sp. TWR114 | reverse complement strand
CCACGGCCACGGCCACGGCCACGGCCACGGGCATGAGCATGGAGAGACCCACGAGCACGCGCACGCGGCGCCCCACGGTCATGACGACCTGAACCTCCGCGCCGCCTATCTGCATGTGCTGGCCGACGCGGCGACCTCGGTGCTGGCCATCGTGGCCCTGCTGGGCGGGCGGTTCTGGGGGGCCGATTGGCTGGATCCGGCGATGGGCATCGCCGGCGCGGCGCTGGTGGCGGTCTGGGCGCGCGGGCTGCTGCGCGACACCGGCCGCGTGCTGCTGGACGCCGAGATGGACGCGCCGGTCGTCGACGAGGTCCGCGAGGTCATCGCCGCCGCCCCATGGCCGGCGGCGATCGCCGACCTGCATGTGTGGCGCGTGGGCCGGGCCCAGTACGCCTGCATCGTGTCGCTGGTCACCGACCATCCCGAGGCACGGCCCGATGAGGTCCGCCGGTTGCTGTCGGTGCATGAGGAACTTGTTCACGTGACCGTCGAGATCAACCGGCCCGCGGGCGCGACTGTCTGATCCGCGCCGCGGCGCCGGGTCGACCGGCACCGGCACGCCGCCACAATCGCGGCCCATGAAAATCAACTACCTCCTCGCCGCCATCCTGGTCAGCAGCCTGATCGGTGCCTTCGTGGCCAATCGCTCGGTGAAGACCGCCTGCGCCGTCGTGTCCGGCGGCATCGCGCTGTATGCGCTGCTGCGACAGGTGATCTGAGCCACCGGGATGTTCAGATCGATCACCTCGAAATGATCGATCTGATCCTGCGCCGGCCTGTCGTCGCGCGTGTCGCCTCCCCCGTGACCGCTCGACCGCCCCCCCACCGCCTTTCGTCCTGCTCCCGCTCGCATCCCTCCATGTCCACCCTATGGTGGGATGGCACTTGCGCCGGCCCCCGCCGATAGTGGGGGTTCGACAGGAGAGGACCATGCGACAACGATTCGCGCCCCCGACCGGCGACGCCGGTCACCCCCTCGGTTCGGTCATGCAGCACATCCTGCGCCAGACCGAACTGCTGCTGCAGCGGCGCATCCCGTTCAGCCCGTCCGGCTGGCCCATCGAGGACACGCCCGCGCTGGAAGGCCTGGAGGTCAGCGAGTCCAGCTGGGATGAGTGGACCGAGGCGCTCGAGCTCCAGCGTCGCCCCTGACCGCCCTCTGCGTTCCCTTCCCCCCTTCATGGCCGCCCGCACGCGCCTCGCGCGCCGAGGGCGTTGATCGCCCGCACGACGCCGCTTCCGCGCGAACTTGAGCGGAGGGAACGGGGTCGACGCCGCCCAGTTCCTGGCCTCGGTGACGCAGTTCACCGAGCTCGCGGCGACCGCTGAGTTCCTCGCGCTCATCCGCGCATGCCGCCCGACGGCCGCGGCGAAGAATCCGTTCACCCCAACGAACGAGAGCGCTTCGCCATGCACGTCAAGTCCTCCGCTTCTCCGTCGCCGGCCGTCCGGGCCGGCGCGCCGGCGCCTTCGGGACCGGCCAAGGGCGCCAAGTCGGGCGCAGCCGATTTCTCCAAGGCGCTGAACGAGGCCAAGGCGGCCGCCCCCGGTCCGGCCGCGACCGCGCCCGTCGCATCGCCTTTCGCGTCGGCCGTCGCGAGCGCGGCCAACGCTGCAGCCACCACCGCGGCGCCCGCTTCGTCAACGGCCGCTTCGCCGACGCCCGCCTCGCCGGTGCTGAGCACCTTCTCGCTGGACACGGCCGCGCTGGCCGCGCGGCCTTGAACCCCGGGAGACCGCCTTGAGCAGCGTGCCCTTCCTGTCCGGCCTGGCCAGCCTCGCCACCTCGTCCGACGGTCCCTCCGCCGAGGCCAGCCGCGCCACCTCGTCCGGCGCGTCGTCGGGCCCGTCCCGCGGCGGTCCGGGCCTGACGCTGGGTCCGGTGCTCGGCGTCACCGCCACCATCAGCGCCCAGGGCCTGCAGGCGCTGGCCGATCACACGCTGGACGCGGTCGAGACCGCCGCCAACACGGTGACCGACACCGTCGGCGATGTCGCCGGCACCGTGGGCCAGGTGCTGGGCAACGTGGTCGCCTACGGCGTGATGGCCGCGCTGGGCGGCGGCGCCGTGCTCGACGAGCTGGTGTGAGGCCCGCCGCCATGCGCCCGTCCTTCGTCCGGCCGCTCGCCGCCGTCGTCATGGCCCACGCCGCGGCGATGGCGCTCGGCGGCTGCGCCGTGCTGAGCCCGGTCCCCGCCTGGGAACTGGTGAAGGGCGCCAGCGCGGCCACCTCGACCGCGCTGGCGACTGCCGCGCCGGCCCGGGCGAGCAACACCGTGCATCACGGCGATGCGCCGGTGCGCGCGGTGTGCATCGAATTCAACCGCAACGCGCCGCTGGAGGACCTGGTCCCGGCGCTGCAGGTGGAGCTCAAGGGGCAGGGCGTCGACAGCCGCGTCTACGAGCCCGGCACCGGCCTGCAGCAATGCGGCGTCTGGCTGCGCTACGTCGCCACCATCGAATGGGGCGTGCCGCCGATGGCCAGCGGCTACCGCGCCAACCTGAGCGCCGCGTCGCTGAGCCTGCATCGGTCGGACGGCACGCTGCTGTCCACCAGCAGCTACGTCGCGGACGAGAACTTCGGCCTGGCCCGATGGGCCGGGACACGCAACAAGATCGCGCCGGTCGTGAAGGCGCTGGTCACCGGCTTCCAGAGCTGAGGGAGAGGGATGTGATCTCGAGCAAGCAATCTCGCCACCGCACGCGCGCGGCCTGCCGCGCCGCCGCGCTGACGGTCGCCGCCGGCGCGCTCGCGGCGCTGGGCGGCTGCGCCGGTGCGCCGCCCACGGTGCCCGGGCCGATGCTGGTCGCGCCGCCGCAGGCGCCGATGTACATCGAGCGGCCCAGCAACGGCGCGATCTACCAGCCCGGCATGTCGCCCACCTCGCTGTTCTCGGGCGAGAAGCGGCCCAGCGCGATCGGCGACACGCTGAAGGTGGACATCCAGGAGACGCTCAAGGCCACGCAGAAGCAGACCACCGACACCAGCCGCGACAACCGGCTCGCGGTGCGCGGGCCGGGCGGCCAGAGCAAGGTCGGCGCGGTGGAGCGGCTGCTCAACATCGACGCGACCGCCTCGGGCAGCGATGCCTTCAAGGGCTCGGGCACGACGGAGACCGACAACAGCTTCGTCACGCAGGTGGCGGTGAGCGTGATCAACGTGCTGCCCAACGGCAACCTGCTGGTGGCGGGCGAGCGCAACGTGGGCCTGAACAAGGGCGTCAACACGCTGCGCTTCTCCGGCATCGTCAATCCGCGCGACATCCGCCCGGGCAACGTGGTGGCTTCGCGCGACGTGGTGAACGCCAGCCTGGAGAGCGTCGCGCAGGGGGATGTGTCCGAGGCCTCGTCGCGCAGCTGGCTGCAGCGCGTCCTGGCGCGGAGCCTGTCCATCTGGTGACCGGCGCGCGGTCAACCGGCAAACCGGGCCGACCTCACCGGCCTTATCGACCGATCGGCGGGGACGGTCCGCTTCTATAACCCACGGTTCGCCGTCAGGCCTTCGCAGACCTTCCGCATGCAGCGCGGAGGGCGGAGCCTGGCCCGGTGGATCCCATCCAGCATGAGCATGAACACGAAGGCGACGCAGGTGCCGCACAACGGCGAGACGGACAACCCCGACGACTGGCTGGCCGACGGCCAGGTGCGGACCTATCGACGCGGCCAGAAGATCATCGAGGCCGGCAGCCCGCTGGCCGAATGGATCGCGATCAGCGGCGGTGCCGCCTTCCTCGCGGCCAAGGTCGCGGCCGACACCCGCGTGGCGGTGGCGGCGCTGTGGCTGGGCGACGTCATCGGGGCGGATTCGCCGCTGGGCCAGCTGGCGGCGCGCTACGACGTGACGGCGCTGGTCGACGTCACCACCATCCACATCCCGCTGCCGCGGATGAAGGACACCCACGCCCCGCAACGCGACGCGGCCACCGGCGAGCTGTACGCGGCGACCGCGTCGCGGCTGCAGGACCAGATCACGATGCGACTGGCCGGCAACGGCTTCCAGCGCCTGATCAGCGTGCTGGCCACGCTGGCGGCGGCGCTCAGCAGCTCGCAGCGCGGCGGCGCGGCCAGCAACAGCCTGGCGCTGCCGGTGTCGCAGGCCTGCATCGGGCAGCTGTCGGGCCTGTCGCGCCGGCAGACCTGGATCTACCTGGGCCAGCTCGCCGAACGCGGCTGGAGCCGGACCTCGCGCACGAAGGTGACGCTCGAGGGCCTGAACGCCTGGCTCAGCCTGATGAGCGAAGTGGAGTCGCGCGGGCTGGACTGCATCGGCACCGTCGACCAGTGCGACATGACGCTGTCGCGCCTGGCCAGCGCGCGCAACGCCGTGAAGTAGCGCGGCGGGAGGCCGGCGGGAGCGGTCGGCGGGAGGGACGCTCGGCAGCCGTCGGCTCAGGCCGCGCCGAAGCGGATCTCCGCCGCCGGCTTCGCGCTCATCGCGGGACCGAAGCTGTTGAGGTTTCGCAGGATCAGCGTGTGGTGCTCGATGATCTGCGGCGCGGTCAGCGCACCGTTGGCGATCGTCGTGTGACCGTCCTCGACCAGCGTGACGTCGTAGCCCGCGCTGAGCGCGCGGCGCGTCGAGGTGTCGACGCAGAAGTCGCTCTGCGCGCCGCACACGACCAGGTGGGTCACGCCCAGGCCCTTCAACACTGCGTCCAGCTCGGTCCGGTGGAATGAGTCGGGCGAGGTCTTGCGCACCCGGGGATCCTGCGGCCGCGCCTGCAGCCGGTCGTCGAGCTGCCAACCCTCGCTGCCATGGCGCAGCGGTTCCCAGCCGTCCTCCTCATGCTGCACGAAGACGACCGGCGTGCCGGTCTCGCGCGCCTGCGCGATCAGGCCGTTGACGCGGCCGATCACCGCGTCCACGTCGTGGCAGGCGTACTCGCCCACGCACAGCGCGCGTTGCAGGTCGATGATGAGCAGGGCAGTGGTCATGACGGTCGCCGGGCAGGGGAGAAGCCGGCGAGCATACGCCGCTCCAGCCGCTCCCGCCGCCTCAGAACTTGTAGGTCAGCACCACCCGCAGCGCGCGGTTGTCGCCGCGGGCGGTATTGGGCTTGTCGAGGTTGAGGTTGTCGCCGCCCAGGCGGTTCGTCGGCTGGCCCGCGGGCGGGGCGATGCCAACCCAGTCGTCGAAGCCGGCGTAGTTGTCGGCGCCGAAGACGTTCAGCACATCGAGCCGCAGCGCCACCTGGTGCAGGCCGTACTTGAAGGCCTTGCCGAGGCTGATGTCGACCTGACGGTAGCTCGGCGCATCGCCGCGCATCAGGAAGCACTGCGCGGTGCCGGCAAGGCAGTTGGTCAGCCGCCGCGGGAAGCCGCTCGCGTAGGTGCCCTTGGCCGAGAAGCTCAGGCCCCAGGGCAGCAGCTTGTCGGTCATGAACGCGCCGACCAGCCGATGCCTGTCGACCAGCGTGCTGGGATTCCAGCCGCGCCCCGCGCGTCCGTAGGTCCAGTCGAAGGTGTCGTTGCTCCACTGCAGGTTGGTGGTCCTGGCATCGCTGTAGGTGTAGGCCAGCGTCGCCGTCCAGCCCGAGGCCGCGCTGTAGGGCCGGTCCACCTTCACGAAGACCGAGTCGGTGCGCGTGCGGCCGATCGAGTCGCCCAGCACCAGTTGGCCGAAGCCATCGGGACCGCCCCACAGCGGATCGAGCGCCGACTGCTGCGCGAAGCCGCCGTTGGCGTCGCGGTTGCCGCTGAACCAGACGAACTGGTGCTTCGCCTCGATGCGGCTCAGCGCGATCTCGCCGTTCCAGGTCGGCGACAGCGCCTGCCGCACGCCGATGCTGAATTGGTCCGCGTAGGGCATCTTCAGGTCGTTGCGGATCAACCAGATCTCGCCGCCCGGGGCCTGGTTCTTCTGCAGCTCGTCGAGCGCGTGGTTGGCCATCGTGCGGTCGTAGCTGCGCCCGTAGCCGCCGAAGACCACCGTGTTGCGGTCGTTGAAGACGTCGTAGGAGAAACCCAGCCGCGGCGCGATCGCCTGCTTGAAGGCCTTGCGGGAGTTGCCGCTGCTGAGGTAGCGCGACACGTCGATGCCGCCCTTGGCCAGCGACTGCGCGTAGCTCTGCCCCGCCGGCGGCGCGATGCCGAAGCGCGGCACGTCCGCCGCCAGCAGCGCCGCGACGCGGTCGGCCGGCGTCGCATAGGCGTTGTTCAGCATGTTGTCCTCGTAGTCCCAGCGGACGCCGAGGTTGAGCTCGAGCTGGCGCGTCACGCTCCAGTCGTCCTGCAGGTAGAGGCCCCACTGCCGGTTGTTGAAGCGGGCCTGCGCCGGCGCGGTGGCGCGGCGGATGTTGCACTGGTCGCTGCTGCTGCCGTTGTTGGAGACGTTGGTGCCGGTGCAGTTGGTGCCGTCCCAATAGGGCAGGCCGGTGGCGGTGTCGATCAGCACGTCGACCGCGTCGACCGAATTCGCCGTGCCGCTGAGGTCGTAGCGCATCGCCTTGAGCTTCACGCCGCCCTTGATCACGTGCCCGTCGAAGCCGGTGTAGGTGAGTTCCTCCGACACGAAGACGCCGCGCTGCTGGCGCCGCTGCGCATCCGGCGATCCGCCATCCAGGATCACGTCCTGCGAGGTCGTCAGCACCTGCGGCGACGCGGTCGACACCTTGTAGCGCACCAGCGCCGCGTCCGCGGCCGACCTGGGATTCCAGAGGTAGTCCTCGTAGCCCAGGCGCGCCTCGCTGAGCCAGTCGCCGCGCGACCACTCGTGCTTCAGGTCGACCCGCGTCTCGTCATTGCGGCGCTCCTTGTCGTTGCCGGGCAGCGAGAGGTTGCGGTCCTCGGCGATGCGATCGGTCTCGCGGCGAAGGCGCGCGCTCAAGGTGAGCTTGTGCTCGTCGTTGATCTGCGCGTCGAGCTTGCCGAAGAGCAGGTCCTCGTGGAACGGGTCGACCTGGCTGCCGCGGCGCGCGCGCAGCGTGGGCACGATGCCGGCCTCGGGCAGCTTCTCGAAGTTCTGCCCGGCGATCTGGCGCGAGTCCTCGATGCGCTTGCCGTCGTAGGCGAGGAAGAAATGCAGCTTGTCCTTGACGATCGGGCCGCCGATGCTGCCGCCGTACTCGTACTTCTGCGACGACGGGCGCGGCACGCCTTGCGATTCGCGTTCCTTCTCCAGCGCATTCATCGAGCGCCAGTTGGTGCCGGTGCGATCGGCGTAGACCTCGCCGTGGAATTCATTCGTGCCGGACTTCGTCACGGCGGTGATCGCGGCGCTGCTGACCTGGTCGAACTCGGCCTTGTAGTTCTGCGTCAGCACCTTGTATTCGGAGATCGCCGACTGCGGGAACGGATTGCCGCGGGTGTCGGACTGGCCGCTGACGCCGCCGCGCAGGATGTTGTTCTTCTGGCCCACGCCGTCGATGAAGACGTTGAGGTGGTCGAAGTCCTGCGCGCCCGACTGCACCCGGCTCAAGCCGCCCGCATCGGTCGAGAAGGCCACGCCCGGCGCGAGGTCCGCGGCGCTGAGGAAGTTGCGGGTGCCTTGCGGCAGCGCCTCGATCATGCGCTGCGAGACGACGGTCCCCAGCTGCGAATCCTTCACGCCCTGGCGTGTCGCATTGCCTTGCACGGTGACGCGGCCCAACTGCACCGCATCGGCCGCGCCGGGCGCCGCCGGCGCATCGCCCAGGTCCAGCGCCGCGCTCTCGCCGACGGACAGCGTGATGCGCTCGGAACGGAGCGTCGCGCCGTCCGGGCCGACCACGGTGATGGTGTAGTCGCCGGGCGCCAGGCCGATCAGCGCATAACGGCCATCGGCCCGCGTGGCCGTGCGATAACGCGCGCCGGTGGCAGCATTGACCGCCAGGATCGTCAGTCCGCCGGACTGCGTGCCGGCCGGCGCGTTGACCAGCCCGCGGACCGTCGCGCGGCTGACCTGCGCCGACACCGGCGCGTCGAGGCCCGCGCCCAGCGCGAGCGCGACGAGCCAGGCGGAGCCGTGGCGGGACAAGCGGGCGGGGCGGGCGGAGCGGCGCGCGGTCATGGACCGGGCGTCAGGTGGAAGGGCCGGCCTTGGCGCGGCGCATCTGCTCGGCGAAGACCTGCTCCATCGACTTCTTCTCGGGCAGCACGTAGACGATGCCGCCGCGCTTGCCGAAGGTGGGCCACAGGGTCTGCTCGAAGAATTTCACCGGCATGTTGATGCAGCCGAAGCTGATGCGGTTGTCCTTGGGCGTCGGCGAGGCGAGCCGCTCGAGGCGGCGCTCGGCCGGGTTGGTCGGCCGCACGCGGTGCATGGACACGGCCGCGTCGTAGTCGACCCAGAGCACGTCTTCGTGCAGCGCGTTCTTGCCCGGTTGCGCGACGAAGCGCCCGGCCGGCGTGGTGCGCTCGGAGGGCTTGACCTCGGCGATGGGGCGCAGGCCGATGCCGGCGACGCTGTCGTCGCCCGCGGCATAACCGAGCAGCACCGGCGTGGTGGCCTGCAGCTTGCCGTCGGCGTTGAAGACGAGCACGCGCGCCTGGCGCTTGTCGAGGATCGCGAACGGACGACCGTTGTGATCCCAGCCCGCCATCACCCACTGGGCCAGCTGGCGGGCCTGCTTGGAAACCTTGGTCTTGCCGAAATCGGCCGTGCCGGTCCGCGGCACTGGCGCGGGGGCTTGGACGACGGGCTGGACCGGGGAAGAGGGGAGGTGCTTCGCGACGGCGACGGGCGCCGGGCGCAGCTGCTTCATCAGGAAGGTCGCCGCCGGCCAGGCCAGCAGCGCACCGGCCAGCCCGATCGCCAATCCCTGCGCCGCCCATCCGGCGCGTTCCTTCAGCGCTTCAGGAATCCGCCGCCGCGCCGGCTCGGCCGGCGGGGGATCGCTGAAGTAATAGCCGCTGGAGGCGCGCAGCATGGAGGGCTCTCAGGGAAAGGCGTCAGCGGGGCTGGACGGCGATAAGCGGGTCACGCTCAGTTGCGGTCGGCGCGCGGGGCCGGCTCGCCAGCGCTGGTCGGCTCGCTCGGCAGCGGCTGCTGCGACGACGGCGACTGCTGGTTCTGCCACTGGTCCGAGGACTGCGGCTGAGCCTGTTGCGACTGCGCTTCGGATTGGGTCTGCGACTGCGGGTCGGTCGACTGGGTCGACTGGGCCGCCTGGTCGGCCGGCGTCATGCTCTGGTCAGCGGGGGCCTGCTGCTCCGTCTGCGTGGCGGGGTACTGCTCCTGCGTCGTCTGCGTCTGGGTCGACTCGGTCGAGTTCTCCACCTGGGCGTAAGCCAGGCCCAGCACGCTGGCGAAGGCGGTCAGGGCAACGGCACCGGTCACGAGGGATTTGGTCGCGTTCATCTAGTCTCTCCTTTGGGCTTGAGGGGCCGATCGGTGAGATCGGTTAGGACCTACTGTGGACCGTGGGCGGGGAGCGGAGCGTGGGCAGAGGACGCGAGGTCTTGTAGGACAAACGGCAGGTTTCACCCCGATACATCCTCGTGTTCATCGGGGCAAGCGCGATTCCCGCGCAATAAAAAACCGGACGACCTCAACGAGGCGGTCCGGTGAAGAAGGCGCTGATGGACGCCTTCGGAGACGGGGGAACGGTCCCAACAATAGGCAAAGACCCGGACCGTAAAAATGCGTGAGCGGAAATGCACCGTTGTGGCGCGCTCAACAATCGCGGCCCCGGGGATCGCCCCCAAACCGGGGGTGGTGTGCGCGATTCGCCCCAATTAACGCCGGCTCTACGGGTAACCGCCGGCCGCCCCATAGTTACCGGCTGTCGGTTTCGTGCGATAGATGTCCGTTTGCTATGTGTGGTTGTCAATGAATGTCAATGACATGCGTCAAGATCGCGCCCGCCGCGAGCGTTCTGCCTCAACTCTTTCAGGCCGTAACCAACCCCTGCTGTGTTTGCAGGTCGTTGATGCCGAAAGGGACACGGGGACCCCGGAACGCGGGACGCGGCCGACCCATCCCGTTTGAGGGTTCGGAGAGGGTCGCCCATCAGCGGGCCGCGTCGCGGTCGCCATTCATTGTTTGAGGAGGACCCATGTCTACTGTGCTGACCGACCCGAGCGTCGGATCCGCTGGCTCGAGCTGGCTGGACAAGGAGCGCACCATCGCCGCTCCTGGCTTCAACCGCTGGCTCGTGCCGCCCAGCGCGCTGGCCATTCACCTGTGCATCGGGATGGCCTACGGCTTCTCGGTGTTCTGGCTGCCGCTGTCCAAGATGCTGCAGACCGCCGGAGCCGGCGCCGCCTGCGGCAAGGACGTGGGCTTCTTCGCCCAGTTGTTCGCCACCGAGTGCGACTGGAGCGTCGCGACGCTGGGCTGGATGTACACGCTGTTCTTCGTGTTCCTGGGCTGCGCCGCCGCGATCTGGGGCGGCTGGCTGGAACGCGCCGGTCCGCGCAAGGCCGGCCTGGTGTCGGCCGTGTGCTGGTGCGGCGGCATGCTGATCTCCGCGATCGGCATCCACACCCACCAGTTCTGGATGATGATCCTGGGCTCCGGCGTGATCGGCGGCATCGGCCTGGGGCTGGGCTACATCTCGCCGGTGTCGACGCTGATCAAGTGGTTCCCGGACCGCCGTGGCATGGCCACCGGCATGGCCATCATGGGCTTCGGCGGCGGCGCGATGATCGGTTCGCCGCTGGCGGTGGAGCTGATGAAGCGCTTCGCCACGCCGACCGACCCGGGCGTGACGCAGACCTTCGTCGTGATGGCGCTGATCTATTTCGTCTTCATGGTCGCGGGCGCGCTGGGTTACCGCGTGCCGCCCACCGGCTGGAAGCCCGCGGGCTGGACCCCGCCGCCGGCGCAGGCCAACAACGCCATGATCACGCAGCGCCATGTGCACGTGAAGAAGGTGTGGGGCATCCCGCAGTTCTGGCTGGTGTGGATCGTGCTCTGCATGAATGTGTCGGCCGGCATCGGCGTGATCGGCATGGCCAGCCCGATGCTGCAGGAGATCTTCGGTGGCTCGCTGATCGGCGTGGACGCCAAGTTCGCCGACCTCGACAAGACGCAGCTGGCTGCGATCGCCGCGATCGCCGGCGGTTTCGCCGCACTGCTGAGCCTGTTCAACATCGGCGGCCGCTTCGTGTGGGCCTCGCTGTCGGACAAGCTGGGCCGCAAGATGACCTACACGGTGTTCTTCGTGCTGGGCGGCCTGCTGTACGCCAGCCTGCCGAGCAGCGCCGCCGCGGGTCACAAGCTGGCCTTCGTGGGCGCGGTCTGCATCATCCTGTCGATGTACGGCGGCGGCTTCGCGACGGTGCCTGCCTACCTGGGTGACCTCTTCGGCACGCAGATGGTGGGCGCGATCCACGGTCGCCTGCTGACCGCCTGGGCCACCGCCGGCATCCTCGGCCCGGTCGTGATCGGCTACATGCGCGAGTACCAGCTCGGCCTGGGCATCCCCCGCGAGCAGGTCTACAACCAGACCATGTATGTGCTGGTCGGCATGCTGGTGATCGGCCTGATCGCCAACCTGGCCATCCGCCCGGTCGCCGCGAAGCACTTCATGAGCGACGAGGAACTGGCCATCGAGAAGAAGCTGGCCCACGAGAAGGCCGCCGCCAGCGAAGTCGGCAGCGGTCCGGGCGCCGGCAAGGCGACGCCGGTGGGCCTGGTCGTGCTGGCCTGGCTGGCCGTCGGCATCCCGCTGTCCTGGGGCATCTACAAGACCCTGCTGACGGTCGCCAAGTTCTTCAATTGACCCTCACCGTACGGCGCCCCAAAGCAGCGCCGATACTGTGACCATCGATGGCAGACCTCGGTCTGCCATTCTTCCTTGTTAGCGAGGGGCGGGCCGAGCGCCGGGCCGCCCCAAGCCGGCCCGCCACCCCCTCGGGGGGGATAGAACGGGCCGCGGCCCGTTCTATCC
>NZ_VOSR01000748.1:0-1840 GCF_007997345.1 Mitsuaria sp. TWR114 | reverse complement strand
CGCCGGCGCCTGCGCGATCGTCAGCGAGTCCTATGCGTCGAAGAAGGGCCTCAAGCCGCTGGGCCGCTTCCTGGGCTTCGCGGTGGCGGGCTGCGAGCCCGACGAGATGGGCATCGGCCCCGTCTTCGCCGTGCCCAAGGTGCTGGCGCGCCTGGGCCTGAAGGTCTCCGACATCGACCTGTGGGAGCTCAACGAGGCCTTCGCGGTGCAGGTGCTGTACTGCGCGGACAAGCTGGGCATCCCGATGGACCGGCTCAACGTCAACGGCGGCGCCATCGCGCTGGGCCATCCGCTGGCCGCCACCGGCGTGCGCCTGACCCTCACCGCCGCGCGCGAACTGCAGCGTCGCGGTGGCCGCTACGCCGTGGTCTCCGCCTGCGTCGGCGGCGGCCAGGGCATGGCGCTGCTGATCGAAAACCCCGCTGCCTGAGGCCCCCATGAAGATCATCACCGCCGACCAGGTCGGTCCCCTCGTCAAGGATGGCGCCACCCTCTTCCTCGGCGGCCTGGCCATGATGGGCCTGGCCGAGGAAGTGCTGCAGGGACTGGAGCGCCACTTCCTCGCCACCGGCCATCCCAACCAGCTCACCACCTGGGCCTGTGGCGCGATCGGCAACGCCGGCAACGGCGGCATGGCCCACCTGGCCCATCCGGGCATGGTCAAGCGCGTCGTCGCCGGCCATTTCGGGCAGACCGGCAAGGCCATGATGGCCAGGGTCCATGCCGGCGAGGTCGAGGCCTACAACTTCCCGCAGGGCTCGCTGTCCAGCCTCACGCGGCACATCGCCAGCCGCTCGCCGGGCCTGCTGACCAAGGTCGGCCTGGGCACCTTCGTGGACCCGCGGCAGGAGGGCGGCCGGCTCAACGCCGCCTCGCGCGAGGACCTGGTCCGCCTGGTCGAGTTCGAGGGCGAGGAATGGCTCTTCCATCCCGCGCCGCGCATCGACGTCGCCTTCATCCGCGCCACCTATGCCGACGAGCGGGGCAACCTCAGCATGGACAAGGAAGGCGTGCTGCTGGAGCAGCTCGCCATCGCGCAGGCCGCGCGCGCCTGCGGCGGCATCGTGGTCGCTCAGGTCGAGGCGGTCGTAGCCGCCGGCAGCCTGCATCCCAAGAGCGTCAAGGTGCCGGGCCTGGTGGTGGACTACGTCGTCGTCGCCCAGCCGGAGAACCATCTGCAGACCATCACCACCGCCTTCAATCCCGCCTTCAGCGGCGACGTGCGCGTGCCGCTGGACCGCGTGCCGGCGCTGCCGCTGGACGAGCGCAAGGTCATCGCCCGCCGCGCCGCGATGGAGCTGCGGCCCGGCGCGGTCACCAACCTGGGCATCGGCATCCCGGCCGGCGTGCCGTCGGTGGCGGCCGAGGAAGGCGTGGCGGGCCTGCTCACGCTGAGCGTCGAATGCGGCGTGAACGGCGGCGTGCCCGCGCAGGGCGGCGACTTCGGCCTGGCCTACAACCCCGAGTCCATCATCGAGCAGTCCTCGCAGTTCGACTTCTACGACGGCGGCGGCCTGGACTGCAGCTTCCTGGGCCTGGCCCAGACCGACCGCCACGGCAACGTCAACGTCAGCAAGTTCAACGGCCGCCCGGTCGGCTGCGGCGGCTTCATCAACATCACGGCCTCGACGCCGCGCCTCGTGTTCTGCGGCAGTTTCACCGCCGGGGGCGTCGAACTCGCCGTCTCGGGTGGCGAGCTCCACATCCGTCAGGAAGGCCGCGCGCGCAAGTTCGTCGAGCAGGTCGAGCAGATCACCTTCAACGGCCGCGATGCCGCGCGCCGCGGCCAGGAGGTGCTCTTCGTCACCGAGCGCGCCGTCTTCGCGCTGCGCGAGGACGG
>NZ_VOSR01000747.1:0-5632 GCF_007997345.1 Mitsuaria sp. TWR114 | reverse complement strand
TGAAGATCGACCGCAGCTTCGTGCGCGACCTGGGCATCACGCCGCAGAGTTCCGCCGTGGTGACCGCGATCATCGCGCTGGCGCGCTCGCTGGGCCTGCAGGTGATCGCCGAGGGCGTCGAGACGCTGCGCCAGATGGAAGTGCTGCGCCGGCTCGATTGCAGCCTGATGCAGGGTTTCCTGTTCAGCAAGCCGCTGCCGCCCGACGAGCTCGAGCGCTGGCTGGCGCAGACGGTGCTGCCGCGCAAGGCGCCCTGGATCCTGCCGACCACCGAGGTCGGCGACGAAAGCCCGATGCGCTGATCCGGTCGCGTGCCGCGAGCCGCCAGCGCCCTCCCCCGTTTCACCGAGCCCCGACCGATGCCGCAGCAGCCCCCCGCTCTCCTGGCAAAAGCGGCCCTGCGCCGGCTGGCGCTGGACAAGCTGGAGCCGACCCCCGAGAACTACGCCCGTGCCTACGCGCAGGAGGCCGGCGAGCCGGTGCGCGGCGGCGCGTCCACGCAGATGCCCGAACGCGCGCAAGCCTCGATGGCGCGGCTGCTGGGCCTGGCGGTGCCCGATCCGCAGCAGCGCCAGGGTTTCGCGACGCAGCTCAAGGAAGGCCGCTGGGACGAACTGCAACGCGCGCTGGAGGCGCTGCAGCAGACGCACGGGCCCGGCGCGCAGGCGGAGCAGCTGGCGCAGCTGATCGAGCGGCTGATGCGCGGCCTGGAACGCGGCGGGCGGCAGTGGACGCTCGCGCGCAAGAAGGACGGCGTGCTGCGCGTGCTGCAGAGCAATCGCAGCGACCCGCAGCGGCTGACGCTGCGGCTGCGGCAGCTGGTGGCGAGCTGGGATTCGGATGTCAGCGACGCGCGCGTCGAGACGCAGCCCGCACCGCTGGATGAGTTGCCGTCGACCGTCGGCCTGGGAGCCGCGACCGGCGGCGCGGCGTCAGCCGATGAGCACGATGAGGACGCGCTCGACGACGAAGACCGCGCGGGCACGCCGACGCAGTTCTTCACCGATGAGGAAAGCGCGCAACCGCCCGCGGACCCGCATGCGGCCGACGACGGCCGGCCCGCGTCGGCCGAGGGCGGCCGCTACGGCTCGCTGGACACGCTGATGGGCGCGCCGAGTTCGACGGGAGCGACGGGCGCGACGGCGTCCGCCGGCACCGGCCCGGGCCTGCAGTCGTGGCCCGAGATTGGCACCCACCTGAACGGCACCGTGCGGCATGCCCTCGCCGCGGACGACGTGCGCGCGCAGGAATTGATCGATGCGCTGGGCGTGGCCCATGCCGAGCTGGTCCGCGACGGCGCGACGCCCGAGCGCGCCGCGCAGATGGACGCGCTGTGCATCCGCGCGCGGCGCTGGCTGGACCATCGCAACCACGCCTTCAACGAGCTGGGCAAGCTCTGCGGTGAGTTGACAGGCAGCCTGGCCGACCTGGCCGAGGACGACTCCTGGGCGCGGGGCCAGTGCGAGGCCATGGGCCAGACGCTGGCGCAGGGGCTGACGGCGCGCAGCGTGCGCTCGGTCAGCGAGCTGCTGCACAGCACCCGCGAGCGCCAGCACAGCCTGCGCGAGGAGCGCAGCCGCGCCCGCGACGCGCTCAAGGGCCTGATCAACCGGATGCTGCAGGAGCTGGGCGAGCTCGGCCAGCACACCGACCGCTTCAGCGACAGCGTCGGCAAGTACGCCACCGTGATCGAGCAGGCGGATTCGCTGGAAAGCCTGGCCGGCGTGGTGCGCGAGATGGTCGAAGAGAGCCGCAGCGTGCAGTCGCTGGTGCAGACCACACAGGGCCGGCTGCGCGAGGAGCACGACCGCGCCGCGCAGCTGGCCGAGCGCGTCGAGCAGCTCGAGGGCGAGCTGCGCAAGCTCTCCAGCGAGGTCCAGACCGACCAGCTGACGCAGATCGCCAACCGGCGCGGCCTGATCGCCACCTTCGAGACCGAACGCGCCAAGCTCGAGCGCGATCCCAAGCCGCTGGCGCTGGCGCTGCTGGACATCGACAACTTCAAGAAGCTCAACGACAACCTGGGCCACGCGGCCGGCGACGAGGCGCTGAAGTCGCTGGCGGCGCGGGTGTCGGGGCTGCTGCGGCCCGGCGACAAGGTCGGGCGCTGGGGCGGCGAGGAGTTCGTGCTGATCCTGCCGGAGGCGCCGCTCGAGGAAGCGCAGGCGGTGCTGCTGCGGCTGCAGCGCTCGCTGTCGGCCAGCCTCTTCATGCACGAAGGCCGCGATGTGTTCGTCACCTTCTCGGCCGGCGTGACGCTGTTCCGGGCGGGCGAGACGATGGAGCAGGCCCTGGACCGCGCCGACGAGGCGCTCTACGAGGCCAAGCGCACCGGGAAGAACCGGGCCTGCGTGGCCTGAGCGGCGCCCTCGTCGGCCCCACGATCCGCGCCCTCACGCGGTGACCCACCCTCGGCGCCACCCCGGACCGCCGTCCGCGAGGAGTTGAAGCGATGGACCACGCCACGATCGATCCCACGCAGTTCATCCACATCCGGATGGTGCTGAGCATGGTGGTCAGCCTGTCCATCGCGCGGCTGCTGTCGGGGCTGGCGAAGTTCGTGCAGCACCCCGGCCGGCTGAGGATCTACGGCGTGCACCTGCTGTGGGCGCTCTACATGCTGGTGACGTTGATCCACTTCTGGTGGTGGGAGTTCGCGCTGAGCCGCGTCGGGCCCTGGCACTTCGAGCAGTTCGTGTTCGTCGTGGGCTACAGCGCGGTGCTGTACCTGCTGTGCGCGATCCTGTTCCCCGACGACATCGCCGAATACAGCGGCTATCGCGACTACTTCCTGTCGCGGCGGCGCTGGTTCTTCGGGATCCTGGCGGCCTCGCTGCTGCTGGACGTGGCGGACAGCTGGCTCAAGGGGCCGGCCTACCTGCAGGGGCTGGGCGCCGAGTACGGCGTGAAGACGGCCGCGTCCGTCGTGCTGTGCGGCATCGCGGCGCTGGTGGCGAACCAGCGCTTCCAGTGGGCGCTGGTGCTGGTCGCGCTGGCGGTCCAGCAGTGGTGGATCCTGCGGCTCTACAACGTGCTCGGCTGACGCGGGCGGCCGCTGCCGCCGCCGTGACCTGCGCTCAGGTCACGTCCGGACCGGGCGTCGGCAGTCGAGCGGGCGCTCAGGCCTTCGCGCTCAGGCCTTGATGCACTTGCGCACCGTGTCGACGGTGCGGGTCGTGATCTGCTTGCCGAAGGTCTTCTCCAGCATGGTCATGAACAGCGGGCCCTTGTCGTTGGGCAGGTAGTGGCTGTAGACCTCGACGCCCTCGAGCTTGCAGATCGCGGCGCCCTCGCCTTCGAGCGGCAGCGAGACGGGCAACTCGTGCGGGCGCTTCAGGAAGGTGATCAGCTGCTTGGCCGCGGACGGCGGCTGGAACGGTGCATGGTGGTCGGCGTCGACGATCCGGCGCAAGTGCTCGACCGGGCGGACCGTCGTGCCGAAGGTCTTGCCTAGCGTGTCGGTCATCGCCTGTTCGGCGCGGCGCTCGAGCTCGTCGACCGGCGCGCCATCGTGGTCGAACACCACGTTGCCGCTGGAGATCACCGTCTTCACGCGCGTGAAGCCGGCGGCCTCGAAGGCGCGGATCAGGTCCGGCATCTTCGCGTTCATCGGGCTGACTCCGCGGAGGAAGGCGACGTATCGGGGCATGACGGGCTCCACAAGGACGGGGCGGGAGGGACTGGGCCTGGCGGCCCAGAACGGAACGAGCGCCGGAGTCTAGAGGACGCCGGCGCTCGCCGCGGCGGTCATGCCCGGCCCGGGCTCAGAGGACGTGCAGCCCGTCGCCGGTGCGGATGAAGATGCGATCTGCGGCGGGAAGGTTCCACAGGTCGACCAAGTACCGCTCCCCGCCGTTGGCCGTGATGGCCAGCTCGACGCCCAGCCACCCGTCGCCCCGGTTCCACTTGCTCACGGCGTCCCCGATCTTCTGGCCGGTGCCCAGCGTCAGGATCTGGCTCAGGTCGAGGACATCGTGCTGCTCGCTCGAGAAGTTGGTGACGGTGAGCAGCCGGATGTTGGCGCCGATCTCGACCAGGAAATCGTCCTGGCGATCGGTGCCGCTCAGCAGCGCTCCCTCACTCGATCGCAGCGCCGGCTGACGTGCGTCGGCGTCCTCCTTCGTGGTCACGAAGGCGCGCAGCGGCGTCGACAGCGCGCTCTGGTTGCCGGCCAGGTCCGTCTGACGGGCACCGAAGATGAACTGATTGCTGGACGGCGGCGTCACGGTGGGATGGATGCCACTGGCGGCCGTGCCGGTGTATTCCTGGCCATTGAAGCCCGCCCACCAGGTCGCGCCGGTCTCCAGGCCGCCGATGACCACCGTGCCGTCGGCGGTGATGAAGTCGGAGGCGCTGGCGCCGGTATCGTCCTTCAACCACAGCTTCGGCGCCTCGACGACGCGGTCGAGCTCGAAGTGCACGCGGGTGAGCTCGCCGCGGTTGCCGGCGGCGTCGACCTGCGCGATGTCGACCCAGTTGTAACCATCGCCGCCGTAGGCCGAGTTCTCGATCCGCATCGAATCGTCGCCATCGAACCACTGGTCGCCCCGGGTCGCGATGCGGTACTGCCAGCGGTTGCCCGCGGTGAGCCCGGTGACCTGGATCGTCGCGTCCTGCGTGATGCCGTCGGTGGCGCTGGCGCCGGTGTCATTGAGCAGCGTCGCGCCGAGCTTGGGCGGCGGCGTGCGATCGAGCTGGAAGTTGACGCGCTGCAGCGTCCCGTTGCCGGCACCGTCGTACACGCGAAGCTCCACCCAGCGGGCCCCGTCGGGGAGGTCAGCAGGCATCGCCACGATGTTGCCGGCCGCGCCGCCACCGGAGCCCCAGTGGCCAGTGTCGAAGGTGTAGCTGAAGGTCTTGCCCGGGGCCAGGACCAGCTCGAGCCGCCCGTCGTTGGTCAGCCAGTCGGTACTGCTCACGCCGCTGTCGTTGACGAGGCGAACCTCGGTCGGACCGTCGGCTTTCGTGTCGAGGACGAACTGCAGCGTCTCGATCTGGCTGACGTTGCCGGCCGTGTCGAGCTGACGCACATGAACGATCTTGGCGCCGTCGTGGTCGCCGAAGAATCCCGGCTCGACGCGGCCGTCTCTGCCTTCGAACCAGGACAGGCCGTCCATGCTGTACTGCCACTTCGCGTTGGGGTCCAGATTGCCCACCAGCACGGTGGCGTCGCGGGTGACCCCGTCATGCAGGGAGATGCCGGCCGGATCCGCGAAGACGGTCGCGCCGGTGTCCTCGCTGAGCCGCAGCGACGGCGTGGCCGCCGAGGTCAGCAGCTTGAATTCGAGCGATCGCACCTCGCTGTGATTGCCGGCGGCATCGGTCTGGCGCACCAGCACCTTCCAGTCGCCGTCGTGCGTGAACGCCGATGCGGGGATCGCGCCGTCCTTGCCGTCTCGCCAGGTCTGCCCGTTGTCCAAGGAATAACGCCAGCTCGCGTTGGCCTCCAGGCCGGAGACCAGCACGGTCGCGTCGCGGGTGACGCGATCGAATCCGCTGGTGCCGGTGTCGTTCATCAGCGCCAGGACGGGCGCGATGGGCGGCTCGGTGTCCGGCTCGGGCTCGGGCTCGGGCTCGGGCTTGGGATCCGGCTTCGGATCGGGTTCAGGCTCAGGCTTCGGGTCCGGCTTCG
>NZ_VOSR01000746.1:0-1143 GCF_007997345.1 Mitsuaria sp. TWR114 | reverse complement strand
CCGATGCCGCTGGACGCGCTGCCGGCCGAACCCGCCGCCGACGAGCCGGCGCTGGACCTGCTGGATCTGTCCGATCTCAACACCGTGCCGGTCGCCGCGATCGATGCGCCGTCCGCCGCGGACCTGTCGCTGACGCTGGACCTCGGCCAGGAACTGGTGTCCGCGCCGGCGGAAGCCCCGGTGGCCGCCGACGACGCCGTGCTCGACCTGAGCGACGCGGCCGCCGAAGCGGCCGATGCCGCTGTCGAGGCGACCGCGCCCGAGGGCCTGTCGCCGCGCACCCTGTCCGACCTGGATCTGCCGGACCTGGACCTGCCCGACCTGGGCGCGGCACCGGCGCACGCCGCGCCGGCGCTGAGCCTGGTGGGCGGCACCGCCGTCACGCCGCCGACCGCCGAGGTCGAGGCCGAGGTGCAGCCGGAAGAGGCCGTCGAGGACAGCGACGAGGGCGTCAAGGTCATTGGGCCGCTGCGCATCAGCATCGCGCTGTTCAACATCTTCCTGAACGAGGCCGACGAGCGTTCGCGCCGTCTGCAGGTGGAGCTGAGCGAGTGGGCGCTGCTGCCCCAGTCGCCGCTGCCGCAGGACGCCGAAGCCCTGGCGCACGGCCTGGCCGGCAGCGCCGCGACGGTGGGCTTCGAGGACCTGTCCACGCTGGCCCGTTGCCTGGAGCACGCGCTGGCGCGCGCCCAGGGCCATCAGGTCGCCGACCCGACGCTGTTCCAGCGCGCCGCCGACGAGATCCGCCGCCTGTTGCACCAGTTCGCCGCCGGTTTCCTGAAGGAAGCCGATGCCGGCCTGCTGGCGGAACTGCAGGCCTTCGAGCCGGGCGCCGTGCTGCCCGACAGCCATGCCGACAGCGACGAGGGCCTGCTGGCCATGTCGCTCGAGGAGGTGTCGACGGCCGCGCTGCCGGCCCACCTGCTGGTGGACCACACGGCCGAGCCGGCCCTGCCGACCTCGCATTACGCCTTCCACCAGGCCGCCGAGGCGACCGCCGACGATTTCGACTTCAGCCAGCCCGACCAGATCGAGCCGGAACTGATGCCGATCTTCGAGGAGGAAGCCGAGGACCTGCTGGGCGAGCTGCACGGCGCGCTGCGCGAGTGGGCGACCCAGCCGGCCGACACCGGCCGCGCCGCC
>NZ_VOSR01000745.1:0-3491 GCF_007997345.1 Mitsuaria sp. TWR114 | reverse complement strand
CATCCGGCCTGGCACGGCTTCGTCTCCTACCTGACGCCGCAGCGGGTCCTGCTGGCGCTCGCGCTGGCCACCGTCTTCGCGCTGGCGCTGCAACCGATCTTCATCACGCCCTTCCCGGTGCTGCTGGGACGGACGATGTTCGTCGGCATGCTGGCGCTGCTGGCCTTTTCGGCGGCCGGCCAGTGGCCGCGCCGGCTGCCGCGCTGGTGGGCGCGCTGGCTGTTCCAGGTGGTCGTGGTCGCGGCGGCCGTGCCGCTGGCCACCCTGGCGGTCTACATGGTCGCCGTCGGTGGCGACTTCTCCAGCTTCGTCGAGTCCGAATCCCGGATGCTCGGCTTCCTCTGGATCGCCGGCTCCGGCCTGGTTGTCGGCCCGCTGCTGGCCATGGGCGCGCTGTACCGCCAGCGCGATGCCGAAGCCCGCAGCCAGGCGCTCAGCTTCGAGCTGGAGCGCAGCGAGCTGGAACGCCAGGCGCTGGACGCCCGGCTGCGGCTGCTGCAGGCCCAGGTCGAGCCGCATTTCCTGTTCAACACCCTGGCCAATGTCCGGGCGCTGGTGGAAACCGGCTCGCCGCAGGCGGCGCCGGTGCTGCGCAGCCTGATCGCCTACCTGCGCGCCGCGATGCCGCGCTTGCAGGGCGACGCCACCACGCTGTCGGACGAACTGTCCCTGGTGCGCGCCTACCTCGAGTTGATGCACCTGCGCATGCCGGACCGACTGGACTTCTTCGTGGACCTGCCGCCCGAGCTCGGCAGTCTGCGCTTCCCGCCGATGGCGCTGCTGACGCTGGTCGAGAACGCGGTGCGCCACGGCATCGACCCGAGCGAGGAGGGCGGTCGCATCGAGGTCGGCGGCGAGCGCGTCAACGACCAGGTGCGGCTGTGGGTCAGCGACACCGGCGTCGGCATGACGCAGGCGATGGGCAGCGGCACCGGGCTGCGCAACCTTCGCGAGCGCCTGACGCTGTTCTACGGCCTGGGCGCAGCCTTGGCGCTCACCGAGAATCGCCCGCACGGCCTGCGCGCCGAACTGACTTTCACCCCTGCAACGAGATGAGTGCCGCAGCCTCCCCCGTGTCGACCGCGCCGACCGCCCTGATCGCCGACGACGAACCGCTGCTGCGCGACAGCCTGCAGCGCAGCCTCGCGCTGCTGTGGCCGGAACTGCGCGTCGTCGCGCAGGCGCGCAACGGCCGCGAGGCGGTGGAGATGTTCGAGCTTCACCGGCCCGACATCGCCTTCCTCGATGTCCACATGCCCGGCGTCAACGGCATGGAGGCGGCGCGGCAGATCGCGCGTCAGGCGCAGGTGGTGTTCGTCACCGCCTTCGAGGAATACGCGCTGCAGGCCTTCGAACGCGGCGCGATCGACTACCTGGTCAAGCCGGTCGACGAGGCGCGGCTGGCCGACACGATCGGGCGCTTGAAGGAGCGGCTCGGCGGTCGTCCGGGGCTGGGGGCCGCGCACCCGCGGGCGCTCGAGGCGGTGATCGATGAGCTCTCGCGCCGGATGGCGCGTGCGCCGGCGCTCTCCGTGCCCGCCGGCGGCGCGCTGGCGGCCGACACCGGCCCGCTGCAGTGGATACGCGCCTCGGTCGGCTCGACGCTGAAGCTGATTCCGGTCGACGACATCCTGTTCCTGCGCTCGGACGAGAAGTACACGCTGGTGGTCACCGCCGAAGGCGAGGCGCTGATCCGCACGCCGATCCGCGAACTGATCGAGCGGCTGGATCCGCAGCGCTTCGTGCAGGTCCACCGGTCGGTGGTCGTGAACCTGCATGCGATCAGCCACGTCACCCGCGGCCCCAACGAAACCGCGGACCTCCACCTGAAGGCCCGCCCCGAAGTGCTGCCGGTCAGCCGCAGTTACCTGCACCTGTTCCGACAGATGTAGCGCGCCGGGGTCCGGCGCGAGGTCGACGCGAGGCCGGCGCCTGCACGGCGCCGGATCGATGTTCAGCGCGAGGGCTGCGCCGGTTCAAGCGGCTGGGGCGCCGCCGGCAGCGGCAGGTTCTGCGCCTTGCCCTGCACGACAACCGGCTCCAGCTGCCACATCTGGACGCCGACGTTGATCATCTGCACCACCGCCATCACGGCCACCGCGATGACTGCCGCCATCAGCGCGGTGTGCATCGCGCCGTCGGAAAAGCGATGCATCGACCGCTCGTCGTTGGTCGGCGAACCGGCGCGCGCGTGGAGGCGCCAACCGTGCCACGCCTGGGAGAGTCTGGTATCCATGGCCTGCTCCTCGAAGTCCTCTGGTCCTGGTCTCTGCGAGGGCCGTCGGATCGCCCGCCCGGTTCACCGGACATGCCCCGGCGATGAAGACATCGAGCGGCACGCGAGCCGACAGCCTGCAACAAGTCTAGGTGGCGGCCCCAAGGGCTTCCAGCGAGGCCGCAGGTAAAAAAGCGCGGCTCAGCCACGCTTTTGCCCCCTCCGTCGCAAACCCGGTCGCAGGAGGTGGACGGGATCCCTGCGACCGGCGCCGCGGTCAGCGGCGCAGCGACGCTGCGGCTCAGCGGTTCAGCGGCTCGGTGCGGGTGTTCAGCCAGGCCAGCGCCTCGCCATCGACCAGCGGCGCCAGGCGGCGGCGGACCTCGGCGTGATAGGCGTTCAGCCAAGCCAGTTCGTCGTCCGACAGCAGCGCCACCGCGATGCAGCGGGTGTCGATCGGGCACAGCGTCAGCGTCTCGAAGGCCAGCATCTCGCCGAACTGCCCCTTCTCGGGGGTGTCGAAGGACACGTTCAGCACCAGGTTCTCGATCCGCACCCCCCATTGGCCGGGGCGGTAGAGGCCGGGTTCGATCGAGGTGATCATGCCGGGCTCCATCGCCATGTTGGCGTCGGGCACGGCCTTGGAGATGCTTTGCGGGCCTTCATGCACGTTCATGAAGTAACCGACGCCATGCCCGGTGCCGTGACCGTAGTCCAGGCCGTGGGCCCACAGCGGAGCGCGGGCGAGGGCGTCCAGCATCGGGCTGAGCGTGCCGCGCGGGAAGGCGGCGCGCGACAGCGCGATCGTGCCCTTGAGCACCAGCGTGTAGTCGCGGCGGTGGTCGTCGGTGATGCGGCCGATCGGCCATACCCGCGTGATGTCGGTCGTGCCGCCCAGGTACTGCGCGCCGGAGTCGATCAGCAGCAGGCCGTCGCCTTCGATCCGGGCGAAGGCGTCCTCGGTGGCGCGGTAATGCGGCATCGCGCCGTTGGCGTTGAAGCCGGCGATGGTCGGGAAGGACAGGCCGACGAAACCGGGTCGTCTGGCGCGCTCGGCGCTCAGGCGCTCGTCGATGGTGAGCTCGGAGATCGCTTCGCCGCGGGCCATCGCCGCCTCGAACCAGGCGTAGAAGGCGCACATCGCCGCGCCGTCCTGCTCCATCGCTTGGCGGACGAATTGCGCCTCCGCGGCGTTCTTGCGGCTCTTGAGCAGCGTGCTGGGGTTGATGGCCTCGACGATGGTGGCGGTCGCGGGCAGCGACTCGCGCAGGCCCAG
>NZ_VOSR01000744.1:0-690 GCF_007997345.1 Mitsuaria sp. TWR114 | reverse complement strand
GAGGGCAGGGGTGAGGGCCCAGCAGCCGACGAAGTGCAGCCGCCGCCCGCTACTGCGCGCTGGTCGACTCCTCCACTTCCCACCCGCCGCCCAGTGCCAGGAACAGCTGGACTTGCTCGTCGATCAACGCGGCCTCCGACGCCGCCAGCGCCGCATCGCTTGCGGCCAGCGCGCGCTCCGCGTCCAACGCCTCCAGATAGCCGACCTTGCCGCCCTGGTACAGCCGCCGCGCCTGCCCCGCCACCGTCGCCGCCTCGTCGCGCGAAGCCTGCAGCGCCGCGCGCCGGTCCAGTTCTCGCGCGTACTGATTGAGCGCCGTCTCGGTCTCCCGCAACGCATTCAACACGACGCCATCGAATCTGGCCGCCGCCTGCCGCGTCCCCGCCTCGGCCTGCGCGATGCGCGCATCGGCGACGCCGTTGCTCGGCATCGTCCACGAGATCAGCGGCCCGAGGCTCCAGCTCAGCGTGTCGCTCCTGCCGAACCCGGCTAGCGTGCCTGCCGAGCCCGCCGACACGCCCAGCGTGATCTTCGGATACCGGTCCGCGATCGCCACGCCGATGCGCGCCGTCGCCGCATGCAGCTCCCGCTCGGCCTGGCGGATGTCGGGTCGCCGGCGCAGCAGCGCGGCGCCATCCCCGACCGGGATCGTGCCGGCGACGCGCGGCGCGAGGTGGCATTCGGCCAGCC
>NZ_VOSR01000743.1:0-3246 GCF_007997345.1 Mitsuaria sp. TWR114 | reverse complement strand
CTGCTCGAGCAGCTGCAGGATGCGCGGCTGCGAGCCCAGCGGCAGCGTGATGTAGACCTCGCGCACGCCGTTGGCGCGGACGTAGTCGCTCAGTTGCGGCAGCGTGCCCAGCACCCGGCCGACGCTGTCGGGATGGAGGCGGTCGTCGGTGCGGTCATCGAAGAAGCCCAGGCACTCGACGCCGCGGATGGAACCGAAGGACAGCGCCCGGCCGACCTTCGCGCCCAGCGGCCCGGCGCCGACGATCACCGCGGTGCGCCGCACCGAGGGCTGCTGCGCGCGCCAGCGCAGCACGCGCCGGCCGATCTCGACCGCCAGGATCTGTGCCAGCGGCGTCAGCAGCGCCCACCACAGCAGCACCGGGCGCTCGAAGTAATGGAAGCTGCTGGTGGCGTAGGCGAACATGCCCAGGATCAGCAGCAGCATCAACCAGGAACCGACGATGTCGGTCACGGCGCTGGCGGGATGATCCGAGAAGCGGTTGCGTCCCGGGAAGGTCAGCGCGAACACCAGCATGCACAGCGTGTAGGTGGAGCGCATGACCGGTTCGCCGAACCAGGCCAGCAGGCACAGGTAGATCAGGACGATCAGCGTCGGTTCCAGGAATGCCGCGATGAACGACTGGACCGACTGCGGCGCGCTGTAGAAGGTTCTCTTGTAGTTCCGGTCCTCAAACATCACCCGTTGGTCCTTCGTTGCTTCCCTCGTGGCCGTACGGCGGGCGGCATCGAGGCCGGCCTGCCGCTCCTGTCCGGCCGGAGCCGGAAATTCTCTCTCAATTCATCTCACGAACTCGTAACCGGACGCCCTAGCTTGTCACCGGTTTCCTCGTTCATCAGGCCGTCCTCCGGGCCTGCCTACAATCCGCCCCATGCTTCAAGAATGGTCCAAGCTCCTGGCCCCTGCGCTCCAGGATCGCATCACGCTGTTGCTCAACCATGTCATGTCCCGCGAGCCGGTCGCCACCGCGCGCCTGGCCCCGCACACGGGCAAGACGCTGCGGCTGCGCCTGGTGGGCTGGCCGGCCATGCTGCCGGCCGCGCCGGACCTGCGGCTGCGCATCACCCCGGCGGGTCTTCTGGAACGGTTGGGCGACGAGGAGGGCCCTAGGCAAGAACCGGACCTGCTCATCGAACTCGACGCGTCGAATCCGGCGGCGGCGGCCTTCGCGGCGCTGTCCGGCGCCCGGCCCGAGGTGCGGGTGGACGGCGATGCGCAACTGGCCGGCGACTTCAACTGGTTGATCGATCACGTGCGCTGGGACATCGAGGACGACCTCGCCGCCATCACCGGTCCGGCCGTGGCGCACCAGCTGGGTCGCTTCGGACGCGCCGTCGCGGGCGCGATGGCGACCCTGGCCCGCCAGGCGGGCCGTTTCATGCCGGACGGCCAGGGCCGGGCATGAGGTCCGGGAACCCGGTCCGGGCATGAGGTATCTGTCCCGCCTCCTGGTCATCGTCTGGACCCTCTACCGATTCGGGCTGGACGAGCTGGCGTTGTCGACGCTCAAGCGTCGGCGTTTCCGTTTCCTGCGCCGGCTGATCTCGGTCGGCCGCGCCTGGGACCAGCCGCGCGGCGTGCGGCTGCGGCTCGCGCTGGAGCGGCTCGGACCGATCTTCGTCAAGTTCGGCCAGCTGTTGTCGACGCGGCGCGACCTGGTGCCGCCGGACATGATCGAGGAGCTGTCCAAGCTGCAGGACAACGTGCCGCCGTTCCCGGCCGAGCTGTCCCGCGAGCTGATCGAGCGCGCCTTCGGGCGCCGCATCGAGGAGCTTTTCGCCACCTTCGAGGCCGAGCCGGTGGCCAGCGCCTCGATCGCGCAGGTCCACTTCGCGACGCTGATGGATGGGCGGGAGGTCGCGGTGAAGGTGCTGCGGCCGGGGATGCTCGACATCATCGAGGACGACCTGGCGCTGATGCGCACCGTCGCGGGCTGGGTGGAGCGCTTCTCCGCCGACGGGCGCCGGCTCAAGCCGCGCGAGGTGGTCGCCGAATTCAATACCTACCTGCACGACGAGCTGGACCTGGTCCGCGAGGCCGCCAACGCCGCCCAACTGCGCCGCAACATGCAGGACCTGCACCTGGTGCTGGTGCCGGAGATGATCTGGGAGCTCTGCCGGAGCGAGGTCATCGTGATGGAGCGCATGCGCGGCGTGCCGATCTCGCAGCTCGAGCGCCTGCGGGAGGCTGGCGTCGACATCAAGAAGCTGGCCCGCGACGGTGTCACGATCTTCTTCACGCAGGTCTTCCGGGACGGCTTCTTCCACGCCGACATGCACCCGGGGAACATCCAGGTCAGCCTGGATCCGCACACCTTCGGCAACTACGTGGCGCTGGACTTCGGGATCATCGGCACGCTCACCGAGGTCGACAAGGATTACCTGGCGCAGAACTTCATCGCCTTTTTCCGTCGCGACTACAAGCGGGTGGCGGAGCTCCACATCGAGTCCGGCTGGGTGCCGCCGGAGACCCGCGTCGATGAACTGGAGGGGGCGGTGCGCACTGTCTGCGAGCCGCATTTCGACAAGCCGCTGAAGGACATCTCGCTCGGCCAGGTGCTGATGCGGCTGTTTCAGATCTCCCGCAGATTTAACGTGGAGATTCAGCCGCAGCTGGTTTTGCTGCAAAAAACGCTGCTCAACATTGAAGGATTGGGCAGGCAGCTCGATCCTGATTTGGATCTCTGGGCCACGGCCAAGCCCTTCCTCGAGCGCTGGATGGATGAGCAGGTGGGCTGGCGCGCCTTCGTGCGGCAGCTGAAGAAGGAGGCGCCGCGATTCGCGCAGATGGTGCCGGAATTCCCCCGCTTGATGCACGAGGTGCTGCGTCAGCGCGCCGAAGGCGGGCATTCGGACCTGACGCGCCAGCTGCTGCTGGAGCAGCGGCGGACCAACCATCTGCTCCAGACGCTGCTGTGGGGCATCGGCGGATTCACGCTCGCGCTGGTGGCGACCCAGCTGGTGATGCGCTGGATCGACTGACCGCGCTTGTCCGGCCGGGAGGCGGGAGGCGCGAGGCGGGAAGCACGAGGCGGGGGGATCAGACCGCGTAGTCGGCGAATTCCTGCTTCAGGCGGGCGCGCAGCAGGGTGCGTACGCGGTTCACCCGTGAGCGCACCGTGCCGATCGGGATCGCCTGCAGCGCGGCGACCTCGCGGTAGGACTCTTCCTGCAGGCAGGCCAGGTCGAAGGTGCAGCGCAGGTCGGGTGACAGGCCCGACAGCGTGACGTCGACGATGCCGGCCAG
>NZ_VOSR01000742.1:0-7332 GCF_007997345.1 Mitsuaria sp. TWR114 | reverse complement strand
CCGGCCGCGGCGCCCAGCGGAAGGTCGGAACGACAGGGAGGTGACGTGTTCATGGGGACTCCTTGGCTGACGAAGCCCGCACTGCGGCAAGGCTCGTGCCTTGCGGATCGACCGGTCGCCGACCAGCGCGATGCAGGGCTCACGTGGCCGGCCGCCACGCCGTCCCGGCCGGGGCGAATCGCGTCAGCGTCTCGACCACGCGGTCGCAGGCGCGCTCGACCTGCGTCGCCGGGGCCGTGGCCACGCTGAGCATCAATCCCGACCGGGCTTGCGCCGGCCGGGCGAACCAGACCGACAGCGGCGCCGGCGCGATGCCGAAGGCGAACAGCGCGCGAGCGACCGCCAGGTCGGACACACCGTCGGGCGTGCGCACCAGAACCGCGAGCGCGGCCGGGTGGCTGCCGCCCAAGCCGCGATCGCGCAGCGCCCGCAGCAGCCCCTCGCGCTGCGCCAGGTACAGCCGCTTGGTCCTGCGCAGATGGCGCAGGTAGTGCCCGTCGCGCATGAACGCGGCGACCGCCAGCTGCGCCGCCGGTCCGGGGGGCGGCGCCAGGCAGGCGGCCACCTCACCCAGGCGCGCCGCCAGCGACGCCGGCGCCACGACAAAGCCCAGTCGCAGCCGCGGATCGATCGTCTTGCTGAAGGAGCCGATGTGGAGGACGCGGCCGTGGCGATCCAACGATGCCAGCGCCGGGGCGGCGCGCCCCTGCAGCTGCAGCTCGCTCAGGTAGTCGTCCTCGACGATCCAGCCGCCGGTGCTGGCGGCCCAGTCCATCAGCCGCAGCCGGCGTCGCAGGGACATCGTCACGCCCAGCGGCGCCTGCTGCCCGGGCGTGACCACCGCGAGCGCCGCATCGGGCGCATCGCGCCAACCGGCGTCGACATCCAGGCCTTCCTCGTCCACCAGCACCGGAACGGGTGTGAGCCGCCCGAGCTCGAGCGCGTGGCGCGTGAAGAAGAAGCCGGGTTCCTCCATCCAGGCGCGACGCCCCTCGAGGCCGAGCGCGCGCAGCACGAGGCCCAGTCCCGCCGCGTAGCCGCCGGTGACCAGCACCTGGTCGGGAGAACACACCAGCCCGCGCGCCACCGCGAGGTAGCCGGCGATCTCGCGCCGCAGCGCCAGTTCGCCGCGAGGGTCGGGATAGAGCGCCGCGCCGCTGGTCTCCGCCGCCAGCGCGCGCGTCCGGAGCCGGGCCATCAGCTTGGCCGGCAGGCTGTCGCGCGAGGGAATGCCCGGCTGGAACAGCCCGGGACCGGCGGTCAGCTCGCGATACATCGACACGAAGGCGCCCGGGTCCAGCGCTTCGTCGCTGCCACGCGCCCGCGACGGCCGCTCGGCGACACGGGTGCCGGCAGCGCGCGAGGCCTCGATCAGCTGGTCCGCCGCAAGCTTCTCGTAGGCGACGCGCACCGTGCCGCGCGACACGCCCAGTTGGGCCGCGAGGTCGATCCACGACGGCAGCCGCATGCCGGGCGTCAGCACCGACCGCTCGATCGCGGCCGAGATGCCGCGATGGATCTGGTCGGTGAGCGGCATGGCCGCGGACTTGTCGAGCGTGAGCGGCAGTGGCGGGTGCGGCGTGGAGGTCATCGGAGGCCTGCGGGGCAAGGGGATGGCACGGAACGGGACGGCAGTGGCGAAACCGCGAAACCGCGAAATGGCGAGACGGCGAGACGAAAAGGTATTGGCTCGTAGTACAGCGATTCTTGCGAATCTTGGGCCTTCGCATTGCACCACTGGCGGCGAAGAATGGCGCTCATCGATGACGCGGTCCGTTGGCAGCGTCACCGTCCCCGCCTCGGGCGATGCCGCCCTACCCCTTCAGGAGTCCCTCATGACCCAACGTCTCGATTACACCCAGGTCTCGCCCGCCGGCGTCAAGGCGCTCGGCGGCGTCTACGGCTATGTAACGCAGAGCGGCCTGCCCGCCGCGCTGGTGGAACTGGTCTTCCTGCGGATCTCGCAGATCAACAACTGCGCCTACTGCCTGGACATGCACACCCGCGACCTGCTGAAGAAGGGCGTGCCGATCGAGAAGCTCGCCCTGGTGCAGGCCTGGGAGGAAGGCGGCGCGCTGTTCGATGCCCGCGAGCGCGCGGCGCTCGCCTGGGCCGAATCGGTGACGCGCGTGGCGAGCACCGGCGTCCCGGATGCCGACTTCGCCGCGGCGCATGCGGTGTTCAGCGAGAAGGAGCTGGTCGACTTGACGATCGCGATCGGCCTCATGAACACCTACAACCGCCTCGCGATCAGCTTCCGCAACCCACCGCAGGCGGTGGCGATGGCGGCACGCTGAGCGCCAGCCATGGCGCCGCGCCGGGGCGTTCAGCCGATCGCCCGGCGCAGGTTCTCGCGAGCGCGTGCCTCCAGGCGCTCGCGCAGCATCGCCGTGCTGTACAGCACCGGCCGGTCGAGGAAGGTGCGCAGGATCTGTCGACGCTTGCGGCGGAACAGGAAGCCGGGCACGAACGCGTATTCATTGCGGATCTGACGTTCGTACTCGTCGAAGCGCGGGCGCTCGGCGCCGAGGATGGCCAGGTCGATGTCCACCAGCACCTGCTCGTCGACGTTGCCCGGCACGCCGTCGTGCCGCGTGACCAGCACCAGCTGCCGCACCCGCTCGGCCGCCGCGGCCGCGGCGCCGGCGCTGGTCAACGCGCGGTGCGCCCATTCGGCGCTTCGTTCCTCGTTGCCGGAACCCTTGACGTCATAGATGGCATCGTGGAACCACAGCGCCATCTCGACCTCCTCGGGGTGCTCCGCCAGATCGCGGACCTGCTCGAGCAGCGCCAGGCATTCCTCGAGGTGCTGTTGCGTGTGGTAGTGGCGTTGCGGTTCGGCATAGCCGGCGAGCAGCTCGTCGCGCAGCGCGATGCCGTCCGGGCCGCTGGTTCCGGCGCCAGGTCCGACCAGGGCGGACCAAGCGCGCCGCCAGGAGCGTTCGAAGAGAGCGTTCATGTGGGCGCGATGGTAGCGACTCCCGGGGCTCGATCGGCCACTGCCCTACGATGCGGCCCCATGGCCATCCACATCAACACTCCGACCGTCGACTCCGACGCCTTCAGCACCGCCGATCAACGCGTCTGGCTCAAGCTCGAAGCCCTGCAGCCTTGCGGCTCGTTCAAGCTGCGCGGCGTCGGCCATGCCTGCGAGGTCCATGCGGCGCGCGGCGCGAAGCGATTGCTGTCGTCATCAGGCGGCAATGCGGGCATGGCGGTCGCGCATGCGGGCAGGCGGCTCGGGCTGCCGGTGGTGGTGGTCGTTCCCGAGACCACGCGAGAGTGGCCGAAGACGCTGATCCGGCGCCAGGGCGCGGAGGTCATCGTCCACGGCAAGAGCTGGATGGAGGCCAATGACTTCCTGATGGCGATGCGCCAGCCGACGGACGCGTTCATCCATCCGTTCGACGATCCGCTGCTGTGGGAAGGTCACGCCACGATGATCGAGGAGGCCGCCACGCAGATGCCCAAGCCGGACGCGGTCGTGCTGTCGGTCGGTGGTGGCGGGCTGATGAGCGGCGTGCTGCAGGGGATGCATGCCGTCGGATGGAGCGACGTGCCGCTTGTCGCGGCCGAAACCGTCGGCGCGGACTCGTTGCATGCGGCCATCGTCGCGGGCGGGCTGGTGACGCTCGATGCAATCACGAGCATCGCGACCTCGCTGGGCGCACGCCGCGTCAGCGAGCAGGCCTTCGCGTGGACGAAACGGCATCCGGTCACGGCGACCACGGTCAGCGACGCGGAGGCGGTGCAAGCCTGCCTCACGGTGGCGAAGGAGCATCGACTGATCGTCGAACCGGCGTGCGGCGCGGCGGTCGCCGCCGCGCTGAAGCGCTCGGTGCCCGTGTTGCAGGGCGCCCGGAACGTGCTGGTGATCCTGTGCGGCGGGGCTTGTGCGACCTATGAGGATCTGCAGGCGTGGGCGGGGTGAGGCGATGAAGCCGGCTAGGCGCCGGTGTTACGGTGCCGGCTGTCGAAGTCTTGCCTCGCTTCTCGGAAGCGGTCCGCGTTCCCGACGATCCAAGTCCACAGCGGGACCATGCGAACCAGCAGCTCCATGCCCATGTCGGTGAGCTCGTACTCGACTCTGGGAGGCACCTCTTCAAAGTCGTGACGAAGCACCAAGCCGTCGCGTTCGAGTTGTCTCAGGGTGAGCGTCAACATGCGCTGAGTCACCCCGTGCATGCGCCTGCCGATCTCGGCGTGGCGAAGCCTGCCATACACACCGAGGGTGTGCACCACGCCGAGTGACCAACGACTTCCGGCATGCGCGAGCACCTCGCGCCGCACGCCGTCGTCGTCATCTCGCAGACCGTCACACACGGTCTGCGAATACTGAAGGATTTCGTCTCTGTTCACAGTGTTCAGCCCTCGGTATCACGCGTGTGCCTTCTTACGTCCGCGCTCCTGCGTGACTAGACTGGCGCCACTTCCTTGCAGTGGCCTACACGATGAACCGATCCGATCCTAACGCTACGTCTCAGAACATCCTCGTCCTCGGTGCCGGAGAGCTCGGCCTGCCTGTGCTGCGCCATCTCGCTCGCCGGGCGAAAGACGTGAAGGGTGCCAGGATCAGCGTGCTGCTGCGCGCGAGCGCTGTTGAACCCAACGATCCGGGCAAGCAGCGGGATATCGGGGAGATTCGACACCTGGGCATCGAGATCGTCGTGGGCGACCTCGTGAAGAGCTCCATCGATGAACTCGCCACGGTCTTCGCGCGCTATGACACGGTCATCGGTTGCGCAGGCTACGCCGCGGGAATCGACACGCCGATGAAGCTGGCGCGAGCCGCCCTGCAGGCCCGCATCCCAAGGTATTTCCCCTGGCAGTTCGGCGTCGATTTCGACGTGATCGGCCGAGGCAGTCCACAGGACATCTTCGATGCTCAGCTGGATGTGCGCGAGTTGCTGCGCGGCCAGCAAGAGACGGAGTGGGTCATCATCTCGACCGGCATGTTCATGAGCTACCTGTTCGAGCCCGAGTTCGGCGTGGTGGATCTCCAAGCGAATGCCGTCCATGCCCTGGGCAGCCTCGACACCGCGGTGACGCTGACGACACCGGACGACATCGGCGCACTGACGGCCGAGGTCGTCTTCTCCGAGCCTCGAATCCGCGACGAGATCGTTTACCTCGCAGGCGACACCGTCACCTATGCGGAGGTGGCCGACAAGCTGCAATCGGGCCTGGGCCGCCCCTTCAGCCGCCACGAGTGGACAGAGCAGTACCTGTTGGACGAGCTGGCGCGCGACCCGAACAACATGATGCGAAAGTACCGCGCGGCTTTTGCCCAAGGACGGGGTGTGGCATGGGAGAAGAGCGGCACATTCAATCAGCACCGCGCCATCCCTGTTACCGACGTGGCGTCCTGGATCAATGCCAATCTCGCTTCGAGTCGTCGCGACTAGTTCGGCTTGCCGGGCGCATCCCCCTACATCTTCTCGCCGGGCAACTCGCTCGCGGCCTTCGCCCAGGCGATGAAGACGGCTTCGTCGAGCGGGTCCTGTTCGCTCACGTGAAGATAGCGCGCATGCGCGGTCTTCGACTCGACCGGCGGCATCGGGTCCAGCGACCTGCCGTTGAAGAACGCCACCTTCACGTAGCGCGTCATCACGTGGATGCCGAGGAACCAGGTCTCGCCGTCCATGCCGTAGAGCGGGGAGTTGTACTTCACCGCCTTGCGGACCTCGGGCACCGCGTCGGTGACCAGCGCGTCCAGGCGCCGGACCACGATCTGCTTCCAGCCCGTGAGGGCCGCGATGTAGGCCTGCACCGGCGCGTCGCCGTGGCCCTTCGGGATCTGAGGATTGCCGCCGGCGAGCAGCACGCCCGTGGCGGCCGGGCTCGCCGTCTTCTGCTTCGTCATGCGCGCGTCCGTCTGTCGAGGAGATCGGCGGACCTTAACACCGCCTTCACGTTGACGCCCGCTGACTGCGTCGAGCCCCCTCACCCCTTCCCTCTCCCCCTCGGGGGAGAGGGGGTGAATCCTGGATCGCCCCCTTGCTCTCCCTATTGCTCTCCACTCGCTCCACTCTCGTCCCTCAGGGAGAGGGAGTGAATCTGGGCGGGGATCTCACGGAGTGATATCGATCAGGACATCGCCGGCACTAGAAATGTGATTGGTCCGGCATCTCTGGCCTCCCTACGATCGCTGTCACCTCACGAGGCGCGCCGGCCATCGGCGTGACCTCCACAGCAACATCAACGAGGAGACAACGACCATGAAGACGACGCGTCGTCATCTGCTGGCCATGGCCGCGCTCGGCCTGTCGCTGGCCGGCACCGCTTCCAGCGCCTTCGCCGCCGACAAGCCGCTCGTCCTGGGCTTCTCCCAGGTCGGCGCCGAGAGCGAATGGCGCACCGCCAACAGCAACTCCATCAAGGACGCCGCCAAGCAGGCCGGCATCACCCTCAAGTTCGCCGACGCCCAGCAGAAGCAGGAAAACCAGGTCAAGGCCATCCGCTCCTTCATCGCCCAGAAGGTCGACGTCATCGCCTTCTCCCCCGTCGTCGAATCCGGCTGGGACACCGTCCTGCGCGAAGCCAAGAACGCCAAGATCCCCGTCATCCTCACCGACCGCGCCGTCAAGGTCAGCGACCCCTCCCTCTACGTCACCTTCATCGGCTCCGACTTCGTCGAGGAAGGCCGCAAGGCCGGCCGCTGGCTCGTCGACTGGGCCAAGAAGAACGCCCCCACCGGCGAGGTCAACATCGTCGAGCTCCAGGGCACCGTCGGCTCCGCGCCGGCGCTCGACCGCAAGCGCGGCTTCGAGGAAATCATCCAGGCCGAGCCTCGCCTGAAGATCGTGCGCTCGCAGTCCGGCGACTTCACCCGCGCCAAGGGCAAGGAAGTCATGGAGGCCTTCCTCAAGGCCAAGGACAAGAAGATCCACGTCCTCTTCGCTCACAACGACGACATGGCCATCGGCGCCATCCAGGCCATCGAGGAAGCCGGCCTCAAACCCGCCAAGGACATCGCCATCGTCTCCATCGACGGCGTGCGCGGCGCCTTCCAGGCCATGGCCGCGGGCAAGCTCAACGTCACCGTCGAGTGCAACCCGATGCTAGGCCCGCAGCTGATGCAGCTGGCCAAGGATGTCGTCGCCGGCAAGCCGGTGGCCAAGCGCATCACGACCGAGGAAGGCGTCTTCACCGCCGACGTCGCGGCCAAGGAACTCCCCAACCGCAAGTACTGATGGACGCCCCGGCTCCGCTGCTCTCGCTCGCCGGCATCGACAAGGGCTTCCCCGGCGTGCAGGCCCTGTCCGGCGTCGGGCTGCGGCTCTTCGCCGGCGAAATCCACGCGCTGATGGGCCAGAACGGCGCCGGCAAGTC
>NZ_VOSR01000741.1:0-4500 GCF_007997345.1 Mitsuaria sp. TWR114 | reverse complement strand
CCCTCAGCGGCCCGTCGCTGGCCGCGGTCGGCGAGCCGCTGGGCGTCACGCTGCCGACCACGCCGGCCTTCTCGATGCGCGGGCGGCTCACCCGCGAGGGCACGCGCTGGACCACCGCGGTGCGGCAGGCCACGATCGGCAAGAGCCAGCTCAGCGGCGAGTTCCAGTACGACAAGCCCGAGAACGCCGTGCCCACGCTGACCGGCGAGCTGCGCGGCCGCGAGCTCTGGCTGGCCGACCTGGGCCCGGCCGTCGGCGTGCCGGCCGAGCCGGGCGCCCCACGGGCGAAGAAGGCCACGTCGCGCGTGCTTCCGGACAAGCAGTTCGACCTGCCCTCGCTGCGCGCGATGAACGCCAACGTGAACGTGAAGCTCGCGCGCTTCGAGTCCGGCTCGGCCCTGCTGCAGGCGGCCGAGCCGCTGAACGCCCGCATCGTGCTGAAGGACGGCGTGCTGGAGCTGCGCGACATCGACGCCCGCGTGGCGCGCGGCCAGGTCGCCGGCCTGATGCGCCTGGACGGCCGCGAGCCCAAGGCCCGGTGGCAGGCGCGGTTGCGTGTCAGCGGCGTGCATCTGGAGCAGTGGCTGAACCTGGAGCGCAAGAACGGACAGCGCTGGGTGACCGGCGTGATGGGCGGACGCATCGCGCTGGATGGCGTCGGGCGCTCGACGGCGGAGCTGCTGGCCAGCGCCGACGGCCGCATGGTGCTGTACTGGACCGATGGCACGGTGTCGCACTTGATCGTCGAGGCTGCCGGTATCGACATCGCGCAGGGCCTGGGCCTGCTGGTGCGCGGTGACGACGCCCTGCAGGTGAACTGCGGCGTCGCCGATCTGCGGGTCAAGGACGGGATGGTGACGCCGCGGCCGATGGTGGTGGACACCAAGGATTCGGTGGTGCTGGTCGACGGCGACATGTCGCTGGCCACCGAGCGGCTGAACCTGGTCGCCAAGGTCGATCCCAAGGACAAGAGCCCGCTGACGCTGCGCACGCCCTTGAACATCCAGGGGACATTGGGCGATCCGCGGCTCAGCCTTCAGAAGGCCCCGCTGCTGCGCAAGCTGGTGCCGGCGGCGGTGCTGGGCGTGGCCGTGGCGCCGCTGGCGGCGATCGTGCCGCTGATCGACCTGGGCGAGGATCCGGACGATGAAAGCCTGCGCGCGCTGTCCGAATGCAACGCCCGGCTGGCGCCCGTGTCGAAGCGGAGGCCGGGATCGTGATAATGGGCGCCTCCCATATGCCCACGCCCATGTCCACCGTTCCCGTCATCGATCCGACGCCCGGCACGCTGAACTGTTTCCTGGTCGAGGACAGCCCGCTCATCCGCGAGAACCTCGTGGCGACGCTGCAGGAGATGCTGGACCTGGCCGTCGTCGGCCAGGCCGAGGACGAGGCCGCCGCGCTGCGCTGGCTGCATGACGAGGCGGTCCCCTGCGACCTGCTGATCATCGACCTGTTCCTCAAGCGGGGCTCGGGCATGTCGCTGCTGCCCAAGGCCCGGCTGCTGCAGCCCGAGGCCAAGCTGATCGTGCTGACCAACTACGCCACCGTCGACATGCGCCAGCGCTGCGAGCAGCTCGGCGCCGACCGGGTCTTCGACAAGTCCAGCGAGCTCGACGAGCTCATCGCCTACTGCCTGGACCTGGCGTCGTCGAAGGCGTGAGCCACCACTGAAGTTCGCTGGTGGGCGTGAGGCCGCTGGCGCTCAGTGCGCCCCGCCCGCGTCCACCGGCGCGCCCATTTTCGGCGGGCGCTTGGTCAGCCAGACGAAGGCGATCAGCACCAGGAACAGGATCGCCGAGGCCAGGAAGATGTCGTCCGCCGCCCGGGTGAAGGCCTGCTGGTCGACCAGCCGGTTCAGGTAGGCCAGCGCCTGGTCATGGCTGAAGCCCTGGCGCTGCAAGGTCTCGATCGCCTGCGTCTCCGGCACGTCGCCCAGCGCCAGGCGCTCCGCCAGGTGATGGTGATGCAGCGTCGCGCGGTTCTCCCACAGGGTCGTGGAGATCGACGTCCCCATCGCCCCCGCCGTGATCCGGACGAAGTTGGACAGGCCCGCCGCCGCGGCGATCCGCTCCGGCGTGATACCTGACAGCGTCAGCGTCGTCAGCGGGATGAAGAAGAAGGCCAGCGCCCCGCCCTGCAGGATGGTGGGCACCATGATGGCGGCCAGGTCGGTGTCGGTCGTGAACTTGGAGCGCATGAACAGCACGATCGCGAACACGACGAACGCGAAGCTCGCCATCGCGCGCGGGTCCCACGTCGACACCTTGCGCCCCACCACCGGCGACAGCAGGATCGCCAGCACGCCCACCGGCGCCAGCGCGAAGCCCGCGGCCGTGGCGGTGTAGCCCATGTGCTGCTGCAGCCACAGCGGCAGCAGCACGACGTTGCCGAAGAACAGGCCGTAGGCGATCGACAGCACCGAGGCGCCGAACAGGAAGTTGCGCCGCGCGAAGAGCCGCAGGTCCACCACCGGATGGTCGTCGGTCAGCTCCCAGACGATGAACACCGCCAGACCCACGACCGCGATCACGGCCAGCGCGACGATCTGGTTCGACGCGAACCAGTCGAGCTCCTTGCCCTTGTCGAGCATCACCTGCAGCGAGCCGACCCACAGCACCAGCAGGGCCAGCCCGATGGTGTCGATCGGCAGCTTCTTCACCGGCGTCTCGCGCGTCCGGTAGATGCTCCAGGTCAGGCCGGCCGCGAACAGGCCGACCGGGACGTTGATGTAGAAGATCCACGGCCAGGTGACGTTGTCGGTGATCCAGCCGCCCAGCAGCGGCCCCACCACCGGCGCCACCAGCGTCGTCATCCCCCACAGCGCCAGCGCCGTGCCCGCCTTGTGCTTGGGATAACTCGCCAGCAGCAGCGTCTGCGACAGCGGGATCATCGGCCCGGCCACCAGCCCCTGGAACACCCGCGCCGCCACCAGCATCTCCAGCGAATGGGCGAAGCCGCACAGCCAGGACGCCAGCACGAACAGCAGCACGCTCATCGTGAACAGCCGCACCGCGCCGAAGCGCTGGGTCAGCCAGCCGGTCAGCGGCACCGAGATCGCGTTGGCCACGCCGAAGCTCGTGATCACCCAGGTGCCCTGCACCGGGCTCACGCCGAGATCGCCCGCGATGGCCGGCAGCGACACGTTCGCGATGGACGAGTCCAGCACATTCATGAAGGTCGCCAGCGACAGCGAGATCGTGCCCAGCACCAGGGCCGTGCCGGTCAACGGCGGCGGGGCGGCCGGCGCGACCGGTGCGGCCGACGGCGCGGGCGCCGGTGCCGCATCCATGGAAGTGGAATTGCTCATTGCACGCGCGTGGTGATCGAGGACGAGGTCGAGGTCCTGGCGGCGGCCGCCTTGCCGAGGTTGGCCGCGATGATGCGGTTCACCTGCTCGTCGGCGGCCTTCTCCTGCGCGTCGAAGATCGTCGTCTGCAGCCGCGGCGCGCTGGCGCCGGTCGCGGCGGCCAGCATCTGGCCGCCCTGCTCACGGACGTCGACCTGCACGTCCATCGACAGGCCCACACGCAGCGGGTGCTCCTGCACTTCCTTCGGATCCAGCGCGATGCGCACCGGCACGCGCTGCACCACCTTGATCCAGTTGCCGGTGGCGTTCTGCGCCGGCAGCAGCGCGAAGGCCGCGCCCGTGCCGGCGCCCAGGCCCTGGACCGTGCCGTGGTACTCGGTCTTCTTGCCGTAGACGTCCGCCTCCAGCGTCGCCTTCTGGCCGATGCGCAGCTTGGCCAGCTGGCTTTCCTTGAAGTTGGCGTCGACCCAGACCTGCTGCAGGCCGACCACCGCCATCAGCGGCGCGCCGGCGGCCACGCGCTGGCCCAGTTGCACCGAGCGGCGCGCGACCCAGCCGTCCACCGGCGCGATCGGCCGCTCGACCAGCAGCGCCAGGTAGCTCTCGCGCAGGCGGGCCGCGGCGCGCAGCACGTTGGGATGGTCCTCGACCTTGACGCCGTCGGTCAGCACCTGGTTGGAGGCCAGTTGGTCCTTCGCGGCCTGCAGCGCCGATTGCGCGGCGGCGGCCTGCGCGCGGGCGGCCGTCAGCTGCGACTGGGCATGCTCCAGCTCTTCCTTGCCGACCGCGCCGGTGGCGATCAGCGGCTGGCGGCGGGCGACGTCGGCCTGCAGACGCTCCATGTCGGAGGCGACGCGCTTGAGGTCGGCCTCGCGCACCTTGACCTGCGCTTCCAGGCCGCTGTTGTTGGCATACAGGGTGCGGACCTCGCGGACCGTCTGGGCCAGCTGCGCCTGCGCCTGCTCCAGCGCGACACGCGCATCGACCGGGTCCAGGCTGACCAGCTTCTGGCCGGCCTTCACGAAGTCGGTGTCGTCGGCATAGACGGCGCGGACGGTGCCGCCCACCAGCGGCGTGATCTGCACGACGTTGGCCTGCACGTAGGCGTTGTCGGTCGTCTCGTAGCGGCGGCCGACGATCCATTCATAACCGCCATAGACCAGGCCGGCGACGATGACGGCGGCGGCGAT
>NZ_VOSR01000740.1:0-652 GCF_007997345.1 Mitsuaria sp. TWR114 | reverse complement strand
TCAGCAGCCGGGCGCGGTCGCATGCGGGTCCAGGCCCAGCACGCGGAGCTGGCCGGTGGGCTGCTTCAGGCCGACCAGCGTCTTCATCAGCGTGGTCTTGCCGGCGCCGTTGTGGCCGAGCAGGCCGACGACGCGGCCGGCGGGGATGGAGAAGGTCAGGTCCTGCAGGGCCGCCTTGCGGCCGTAGTGGAGGCTCAGGTGGCTGGCCTCGATGAGCGTCTTCATGCGTCCTCCCAATTCAGGTCCTGGGGGCGGAGGCCCAGGCGGCGAAGTTTCTCCCGCAGGCGGGGCCATTCCTCCTGGAGGAACTGCTCGCGCTCGCTGCGCAGCAGCCGGACGCGGGCGCGTCGCGGACGTACATGCCCAGGCCGCGGCGGCTCTCGACCAGGCCCTCGTCCACGAGGGCCTGCAGCGCGCGGCTGACGGTCAACGGATTGATGAGGTACTGGCTGGCGAGCGCGCGCACGGATGGCAGCGCCTCGCCCTCGGGGGGATCGCCGTCCAGCAGCTGCGACGCGAGGCGGTCGGCGAGCTGCTGATAGATCGGCGCTTGATCGTTCCAGCTGTGCATGACGCGAGGCGCCGGGGCGCCGGTGTGTTGCTGATGTAGCACACCATATCAACCGCCCCCGGCCCGCCCCCAGCGGGGGCG
>NZ_VOSR01000074.1:0-7488 GCF_007997345.1 Mitsuaria sp. TWR114 | reverse complement strand
CAGCGCGAGCTCGCGCAGCCCGGCTTCCAGCAGCGGCTGGAACAGGGCCGAAGGCGCCTCTCGCTCCAGCTGGAGCCGCAGCGGCCGCCGGCCGTCGCCCCAGCGCCGGATGAGGTGCAGCCAGAGCCCATGTTCGGGCGACTCCAGCTGCGTCTGCAGCACGTCCCCGATCGGCTTCAGGTGAAAGAGCTGCGCGGCCAGCCGAGGCGATGGCGGCTGATCCCCGACGCACACCAGCAGGCGATGCGGCAGCAAGACTTGCAGCCGGCTCTGGCTCCAGACGAAGAACTGGGCCGGCGTCGTCGGCTGCCGCGCGCTCCACACCGCCTCGAGCAGCCGCTCCGCGAGCAGGCGATCCTGCAGCCACGACAGCGGCAGCGCGTCGCCATCGGCCAGGACGGCGGGCGGCATTGAAACGGTCGGCAGCGAGGGCGGAGCGATCGTCGAGGACAGCGAAGGCGGCGTCATGGACATGGAGGGATGCGTGAGCCGGGGCGACGCCAGCGTGCCCGCGCGGCGTGACGTCCCGATGAATGGCGCGCGATGAGCCGCGCACGATGTCGGCGCGCCGCGGGTACCCGCCTTGCCCTTGCTGACATCGGGTGGCAGCTGAGCCGTCCCTCCGGCGCCCGCGCAGCGGCTCGCGCCGGATGGGGAGATGGCAAATCGGCTACCGTTGTCGCTCGGCCCATCCTCCCCCGGGCCGACAGGAGTTGCTTGCATGTCGGATCACGATCTGCCGCCCGCGCGCGCGACCTCGCGCGCCGTTACGAGGCGGTGCGGCGTCACACGCTGACGCTGGCGGAGCCGCTGTCCGCCGAGGACCAGGCCGCCCAATCGATGCCGGACGCCAGTCCCGCCAAATGGCACCAGGCCCACACGAGCTGGTTCTTCGAGGCCCTGTTGCTGCGCCCTCACCTGCCGGGCTACCAGCCGCTCGACGACAGCTACCACTACCTCTTCAACTCGTATTACGAAGGCCTCGGCCCGCGCCATCCGCGGCCGCAGCGCGGCCTGCTGACGCGGCCGTCGCTCGACCAGGTCCGCGCCTACCGGCAGCACGTCGACCTGCACATCCACCAGTTGATCGCGCGCTGCGACGACACGCGCTGGGCCGCGATCGCGCCGACGCTGGAACTCGGCCTCCATCACGAGCAGCAGCATCAGGAGCTGCTGCTCACCGATGCGCTGCATCTGCTGTCCTGCCATCCGTGGCGGCCCGCGCTACTGGACAGCCCGCCGTCGCCGGCGACCACCGGCGTGAGCGCCTGGCTGCGCCACGAGGGCGGGCTCGTCGAGATCGGCCATGACGCCCGGGCCCCGGGGGCAGGCTTTGCCTTCGACAACGAAGGACCGCGGCATCGCGTCTGGCTCGAGCCCTTCGAGATCGCGAGCCGGCTCGTCACCTGTGGCGAGTTCCAGCGCTTCATCGACGACGGCGGCTATCGCGAGCCGCGCTGGTGGCTGTCCGACGGCTGGGCCACGGTGCAGGCCCAGGCGTGGCGGGCGCCGCTGTACTGGGTCGACGCGAGCGATGGCAATGGCGATGGCGGACTCGGCGCGCGCGCCAGCGGTGCCGCCTCCCGCTGGGCCGTCTTCGGCCTGCATGGCCTGCGGCCGCTGGATCCCGCCGCGCCGGTGATGCAGCTCAGCTTCTACGAGGCCGCCGCCTACGCCGAATGGGCCGGCGCGCGCCTGCCCAGCGAGCAGGAGTGGGAGGCCGCGTCCGCGCTGCCCGGCATCGCGCAGCTGCACGACCAGGCGTGGCAGTGGACCCGCTCCGCCTACCACCCTTACCCCGGCTTCCAGCCGCTGGAGGGGGCCGCCTCGGAATACAACGGCAAGTTCATGGTCGGCCAGCTGGTGCTGCGCGGCGGCAGCGTCGCCACCCCGCCCGGCCACACGCGACCGACCTACCGCAACTTCTTCCCGCCGGCCGCGCGCTGGCAGTTCACCGGGCTGCGACTGGCCCGCGATGCGCGCCCGCGCGCGGAGACCCACGCATGAGCAGCTTCGCCGAGGACCTTCACGCCGCGCTTGCCGGCCCCGAGCACACGATCTCCCCCAAGTACTTCTACGACGCGCAGGGCTCGACGCTCTTCGAGCAGATCTGCGAGCTGCCCGAGTACTACCCCACCCGCACCGAACTGGCGCTGCTGCGCCGCCATGCCGGCGACATCGCCGACCGCATGGGCCCGGACGCCCAGGTGATCGAGTACGGCGCCGGCGCGCTCGTGAAGGTGCGCCTGCTGCTGGAGCGCGCGACGCGCCTGCACAGCTTCGTGCCGGTGGACATCTCCGGCCCGCACCTGCTGGCGGCCTGCGAGGCGCTGCAACGCGAGCAGCCCGCGCTGCGCATCCTGCCGGTGGTGGCGGACTTCACCCGCCCCCACGTGCTGCCCGATGCGCCGCCCGAGGGCCGGCGCATCGGCTTCTTCCCGGGCTCGAGCATCGGCAACTTCGATCCGCTGGAGGCGCTCGAGTTCCTGCGCCTGCTGCGCGAGGAACTCGACGGCGGCGCGCTGCTGATCGGCGTCGACCTGATCAAGGAGCCGGCGCGCCTGCATGCGGCCTACAACGACGCCCAGGGCGTGACCGCGCGCTTCAACCTCAACCTGCTGCGGCATGCGCAGCGGGCGCTGGGCCTGGAGTGCGACCCCGCCGGCTTCGACCATTACGCGTTCTACGACCCGCGCAAGCACCGCATCGAGATGCACCTGCTGCCTCGCGGTGAACAGCAGCTGCAGCTGCAGGGACGGCGCTACACGCTGGTGCCCGGCGAAAGCCTGCACACGGAGAACTCGTACAAGTACAGCGTCGAGAGCTTCCAGGCGCTGGCGCGGGAAGCGGGCTTCCGGCCGTCAGCCCACTGGACCGACGATCAGCGCTGGTTCAGCCTGCACTGGCTGCAGGCCTGAGGCGCGCGACGCTCACGCGTCGTAGCCGTAGACGTCCGCGAGCTTGCTCAGCAGCTCGGGCTCGTCGTCCGTCGAGAAGAAATAGGGGAAGAGGGTGCGGGAGCGCCCTTCGTCCTCGTTCAGCGTGCCGCCGTACTCGCGGACCTTGCTCGCGCCGTAGGCGAGCGACAGGCTCATCAGCACCGCCGGCGCGCCGACGCTGCGGTGCAGGCGCTCCTCGCCGTGCGGCTGGAAATCCAGCATGCGGCGATAGAAGGCCTTGTGACGCGGATTGACCTCGATCACCAGGAACTCGGCGCCCCAATGGTGGGCGGCATGCAGGTAGGCCAGGTGGAACAGGCTGGCCAGCACCAGCTTGGACGGGCCTTCCGGATCCGCGGCCAGGCGGGTGAATTCGCACAGCTGCCAGCCCTGCTGGCGCATGCCGGCCATTTCCTGCGGGAAGCTCTGGTCCGCGGCGAGGTTGCCGCTGTCCCGCCGCAATCCCAGCGTCGACACCAGCCGGCCTTCCCAATAAGCGCCCAGCGTCACGTCCGCGGAACGGCTCAGCCTGTAACCCCGTGACGCGTAGCGACGCTCCAGCAGGGAATGACCAGCGCCTTCCATCAGCGCGCGGATTTCGATGCGGCCATAGGCCGTCTCGCGCGTGACGAGTTCCACCGAGTCGGACCGAACGAAGGGAATCTCCGCGCGAACGGATTGCAGCGCCTGCAAAGGGCTTGCGGGCGCTTCCAGTTCGATGCTCGACAGGTGAGATTCGTCGCTCATTCCCAACTCCAGACTGCTTGGTTATCAAGGGCGAGTCTATGGCCCACTCAAAGTAATTACTGCCGGGCGCTACGATAGATAACAAATGCGTACCTGACCTTACGGGTCTGTCCCGGGTTCGGGTCGGGGTCAATCCCCTGCCAGGGCGAAACCCCGCATTTGAGGGAATTCGGTTACATCCCGGGCACCCCGCCGCAAACCAGCGTCAGCCCTCATCGCCGTTCGATATTGCGGAATCCCCGGGGACCCGCCGGCGGCCTCCCGGCCGCGGTTTTGTTGCAGGTGTAACCAGATGCGATTCGTTCAGATGCCGAATTCAGGGGACAAAACGCCCAGAATTTTTTACCGAAACCCTTGGACGGCATGGGGATATTTGTCGCTTCGCGCGCGACGCGCTCGCTGAGCGACCCGAAAGTTCGTATCGCGTTGCGTCAGATCCAGGGCGTCGCTGCCAGGGTCTCCACGCGCCGTCGGGCGTCGGCCATCAGCGCGTCGACGCGCCCATCCGCCTGGGCCGCGATCGCTTCCAGATCGAACATCGCCGCCAGTTCCTCGGACGAGAGCGCCGTCGGCGGCAGGTCGCCGACGTCGATCGCCGCGAGCAGCAACTGCTCCAGCGTCCCCTGCCCCAAGCGCACCCGGCTGATCAGGTCGCGGACGATGGCCCCGGTGCGCTGCCGGCCCAATCGCGGCATGAGCAGGTGCTCCAGGCGCTCGCTCGCAACCAGGCCCTGGCGCTCGAGCACGTGCGCGCGCATCCGGTCGATCCGCAGCACCGGCTCGGCCAGCGCGCGGTTGAGCGCCTGCACCGCCAGGTGGGCGCCGCCCATCAGGCCGCTCCATTCCGCGAGTTCCGCCGGGTGCTGCCCCAGGCCGCGCTCGTGTTCGGGCGTCATGCAGCCCATCAGGCTGGCGACGCGCTGCGGCGCGCGCTGGACCGCCGCCAGCGCCTGCAGCGCGGCCACCGGATTCTTCTTGTGCGGCATCGACAGGCAGGCGCCGTAGCCCTCGCCGGGCGGCTCGTTGAGTTCGTCGACCTCGGCCTGCGCCATCAGCGCGAAGTCCTGCGCCAGCTTGCCGAGGTTGCCGCACAGCAGGCCCACCTCCATGCCCAGGCGCAACCAGCGGTCGCGCTGCGTGTGCCAGCACATGTCGGGCAGCGGCAGCGACAGCTCGGCGGCCACGGCCGCCAGCATGTCCTCGGCGCGGTCGCCCATCGCGTCCAGCGTGCCGACGGCGCGCCCAACTGCAGCAGCAGCGAGGCCTGGCCCTGCTCGCGCAGCCGCTCGGCGCTGCGCAGCAGCGGCATCAGCCAGTTCATCAACTTGAAGCGCAGGCTGATCACCTGCGCCGGCTGCATCATCGTGCGGCCCAGCAGCGGCACGGCGGCGTGCCGCTCGGCCAGCTCGAGCAGCCGGGCGCAGAGCTGCTGCAGGTCGTCGTCGATCAGGCGCAGCGCCTCGCGGGTGCGCAGCACCATCGCGGTGTCGACCAGATCCTGCGCGGAGGCGCCGCGATGCACGTAGACCGCGGCGGACGGGTCGAACAGCGCGACCGTCTCGCGCAGCCGCTGCACCACCGGCAAGGCCAGGTTGCCGCTGCGTGGCGCCGCCGCCACGAGCGCGGGCACGTCATAGAGCTCGGCGCGGCACAGGCTGGCGATCGCCTGCGCCGCCGGCGCCGGGATCAGGCCCACGCGGGCCGCGGCCCGCGCGAGCGCGGCCTCCACATCCATCATCGACTGGACCACCGCGGTCGGCGAGAACACCGATTCCATCGCGGTGGACGACAAAAAAGCCTCGAACAGCATCTACGTCCTCTCGGTCGAGGATGCTATCGAGGCTCCTGCGTACGCCGTACTCAAGCAAACCCGCTTGGGGTTTGTCTCGGCCGGTGATCGCCCCTCTTTTTTTCACTCCCTCTCCCCGCTTGGGGGGAGAGGGTGGGGGTGAGGGGGGTCCCCCCAGGCGCTCAGTTGGCCGGCACGTACATCTGCGCCAGACGGCTCATCAGTCGCAGCGACAGGCGATGCATCGTGATGACCTCCAGCAGGCCGTTGCGATGCAGCTCGACGATCTTCGCGTCGGGCAGTTCGGCCAGGGCCTTCTCGTTGATGGTCATGAAGCCGTCGACATCGAGCTTCTCGCCGCTGGGCAGTTGCGCCTCGAAGCGCATGTCCTGCAGCAGGTCCAGGTCCTGCAGCAGCTCGCAGGCCTGGCGGGTGCGCTCGGCCTCGCGCTCGAAGTCCTCGCAGAACTGCTTGGCGTTGAGCAGCAGCTCGGAGGCCTCGCCGTCTTCCTTGAACAGCGGCTCGCCGTCGGTCTCGGAGAACGCGCCGGAGCCCATGTCCAGGCACAGCGCCATGTCGCTGCCGTTCTCCTCGATGCGGGCCATCGCGAAGGGCCAGCGGCGCACGTAGGCCGGCACGTAGCGGCCGGTCCACTGGCCGTCCTTGACGAACAGGTTGCTGCCCTGCTTCAGGCCGAACACGGCCAGCGGCGCGATCGCCGGACGCTGCCCTTCGGCCGCCTGGCCGACGCGCACGAACACCACCGGGTACTCGAGGCTCGCATCGGCGAACTCGGCCACGGCGACGAACAGCGAGTTCAGCTGGGTCACGCGGTCCAGCACCGGCGCGCCGATCTTCATGCGCGTGCTCTTGTGCTGCACCCGGTCCACGGGGACCAGGTTTTCATACATCGGGGGGTTGCTCATTGATTCACTCCATCGTCCGCCAGTCGCGAGACCAGCACCTTGTCCACACGCTTGCCGTCGAGGTCGACCACCTCGAATCTCCACGCGTCCCACTCCACCACATCGGCCGTGCGCGGCAAGCGCCCCAGCAGCAGCATCACCATGCCGGCCAGGGTGTTGTAGCGCCCACGGTCCTCCTCGGGCAGTTCCTTCAAGTCCAGCCGGTCCTTCAGCTCGGTGACGGGGATCAGGCCGTCCATCAGCCAGCTGCCGTCCTCGCGCTGGACCGCCCAGGCGTCCTCGCCGTCGGACGAGTTGAACTCGCCCGCGATCGCCTCCAGCACGTCGCGCATCGCGACCACGCCCTGCACCTCGCCGTACTCGTCGACAACGAAGGCCAGCGGCGTGTCGGTGCCGCGCATGTGCGCGAGCAGCTCCATGCCGGACAGCGTCTCGGGCACGAACACGGGCGGCTCCAGGCCGGTGGACAGATCCAGCATCTCGCCGGCCAGCACGCGGGCCAGCAGGCTCTGCGCGCTCACCGTGCCGACCACGTCGTGCAGGCCGCCGCGGCAGACCGGATAGCGGCTGTAGCCGTGCGCGCGCAGGATCTGCAGCACCTGCTCGGCGCGATCGGTCGCGTCCAGCCAGGCGATCTCGGCGCGCGGGATCATCATCGAGCCGATCTGGCGCTCGTCCAGCCGGAACACGTTGCGCACCATCTGGTGCTCGTGTTCCTCGATCACGCCGGCGTCGCGGCCTTCCTCGAGGCTGGCGGCGATCTCCTCCTCGGTCACCGAGCGGTTGGCGCGCCCGCCCATGCCCAGCAGCTTCAGCGTGAACTCGGTGCAGAAGCTCAGCAGCTTGACGAAGGGCCGCGTGATCAGCGACATGATCTCCATCGGCGGCGCGACCAGGCGCGCGACGTTCTCCGGGAACATCTGGCCCAGGCGCTTGGGCACCAGCTCGCCGAAGATGATGGTCACGAAGGTCAGCACCAGCACGACCAGGCCGGTGGCGGTGATGTCGGCGGCGCGTTCGCTGAGCGGGGTGTGGGCGCGCAGCACCTCGGCCAGCGGCCCGGAGAAGGCCGCCTCGCCGACGATGC
>NZ_VOSR01000739.1:0-653 GCF_007997345.1 Mitsuaria sp. TWR114 | reverse complement strand
TCAGCAGCCGGGCGCGGTCCGCATGCGGGTCCAGGCCCAGCACGCGGAGCTGGCCGGTGGGCTGCTTCAGGCCGACCAGCGTCTTCATCAGCGTGGTCTTGCCGGCGCCGTTGTGGCCGAGCAGGCCGACGACGCGGCCGGCGGGGATGGAGAAGGTCAGGTCCTGCAGGGCCGCCTTGCGGCCGTAGTGGAGGCTCAGGTGGCTGGCCTCGATGAGCGTCTTCATGCGTCCTCCCAATTCAGGTCCTGGGGGCGGAGGCCCAGGCGGCGAAGTTTCTCCCGCAGGCGGGGCCATTCCTCCTGGAGGAACTGCTCGCGCTCGCTGCGCAGCAGCCGGACGCGGGCGCCGTCGCGGACGTACATGCCCAGGCCGCGGCGGCTCTCGACCAGGCCCTCGTCCACGAGGGCCTGCAGCGCGCGGCTGACGGTCAACGGATTGATGAGGTACTGGCTGGCGAGCGCGCGCACGGATGGCAGCGCCTCGCCCTCGGGGGGATCGCCGTCCAGCAGCTGCGACGCGAGGCGGTCGGCGAGCTGCTGATAGATCGGCGCTTGATCGTTCCAGCTGTGCATGACGCGAGGCGCCGGGGCGCCGGTGTGTTGCTGATGTAGCACACCATATCAACCGCCCCCGGCCCGCCCCCAGCGGGGGG
>NZ_VOSR01000738.1:0-3158 GCF_007997345.1 Mitsuaria sp. TWR114 | reverse complement strand
GCGTCGATGCGGGTGATGCGGGCGCCGTCGTGGCGATAGAGACCGTTCTCGGTGCCGATGACCAGGCGGCCGTCGGGCAGCTGGACCATGGCGGTGACGGAGAGATTGGAGAGTCCGTCCGACTGCGTGTGCGTGGTCAGCGCCAGGTCTTGCGCCGGGGCCGTGGCGACCAGTGCACCCGCCAGCAGGCCCGCGAGGATCCAGCGGGCGAACCGGAGCGGCGCGGAGCGGCGCGGAGCGGGCGAGGCGAGTGGGGCGAGCGTGGCGGAAGAGGGCATCGGTGGACGCGAGGACCGGCGATCAGCCAAGGCGCCGCGGCGGTTCGCGACGCACGTTCAGCTCCGGAGGATAGCGGGCAGGCGGGCGCTCATCGCACCGTGTGGCACCGGGCGCTGATCGCGAGGGCCGGGCGTGAGACTTTCTGCCTCGAAAGCCGCGCTAGCGGCTCGCGGCCGCTTCGTCAATCCTCCCTGAAGTGCGATGTGTCGATCGTGTTGCACTCCGATACAGTGCTTCACTCGAGTCCGCCGCCGAGCGAGCACTTCGTGAGGAATCTCACAGGGCGCGGACTGCCTAGGGCAAAACCGGCGCGAGCCGGCGACGCAAAGCTTCCGGTCTCCCGCCGGCATCCCTCCGATGCCGTGCCATGAGATAGCGGGGTTGCCGGATGGGTCCGCGCCAGTCCGTGATGCATTGCCGTCTTCCCGGCTGCCTTGGGTTCAGAAAAACAACGCCCAACAGGCAGGCAAGGGATGCAGCAGGACAAGAACAAGCGGGCGCACGCGCGCCCGGCCGCCGGCGTGCCGGCAGTGGCGATGGTGGCGCTGGCCGCGGCGCTCGCCGCCGGCGTGGAAACCGCCTGGGGTCAGGCCTTGCCGCCGGGCACGGTCGACCCTGACGCGCAACGCCAGCTTCAGCAGCAGCGCGAGGCGCAGCAGCGCCAGTCGCTGGAGCGCGAACCCGACGTGCGCCTGCGCGCCAGCCCGCCCCCGGCGCGTCAACGCCTGCGCGACGACGAGTCGCCCTGTTTCCTCATCACCCGGATCGAGCTGGACGGCGTCGCGGACCAGCCCCGCATGGCCCGCCAGATCCGCGCGCTGGACGGCCCGCAGGGCGACGACGCCCCGATCGGCCGTTGCCTGGGCGCCACCGGCGTGGCCACGCTGGTCACGCGGCTGCAGGACGCGCTGATCGAGGAAGGTTTCATCACCACGCGCGTGCTGGCCGCGCCCCAGGACCTGTCCACCGGCGTGCTGCGCCTGACCGTGGTGCCGGGACGCGTCCACGCGATCCGCGTGCGCGAGGGCAGCTCCCCGCAGGTGCGGCTGGCCAACGCGCTGCCGGTCAAGCCCGGCGACGTGCTCAACCTGCGCGACATGGAGCAGGCGCTGGAGAACCTGCAACGCGTGCCCGGCGCGCAGGCCGACATCCAGGTCGAGCCTGCCCGGGACACGGTCGAGCCCGGCTACAGCGACCTCGCCGTCAGCTACCAGGGCGGGCGCCAATGGCGCTGGCAGGTGTCGCTGGACGACAGCGGCAGCGAGGCCACCGGCCGCTATCCGCTGGCGCTGACCGCCTCGCTGGACCATGCGCTGACGCTCAACGACCTCTTCTACGTGACCCTGAACCGCGACGCCGACTGGCTCGCGCGCCGCGTCGACGAGCGCGACGGTCCGCACAAGGGCACCGGCGGCCACGTGCTGCATTACTCGCTGCCCTGGGGCCACGCGCTGCTGAGCGTGACCTTCAGCCGCAGCGGCTATCGCCAGGTCGTCATCGGCGCGAACCAGACCTACGTCTACCGCGGCGCCAGCAGCAACGGCGAACTCAAGCTGACCCGCATGCTCTGGCGCGACGGCCAGTACAAGTTCAGCGGTTTCGTGAAGCTGTTCGGCCGCGGCTCGCGCAACTACATCGACGACACCGAGGTCGAGGTGCAGCGCCGGCGCACCGGCGGCTGGGAAGCCGGCTTCAACCTCAAGCGCCAGGCCGGCGGCGTCGGCAGCGAGGCCGAGTTCAGCCTCAAGCGCGGCACCGGCGCCTTCCACGCGCTGGAGGCGCCCGAGGAGGCCTTCGGCGAGGCCGACTCGCGCGTGAAGCTGCTGCAGGGCAGCGTCAGCGTCAACGGCGCACTGCCGCTGGGCGCCCGTCAGCTGCAGCTGAGCAGCTCGGTGCGCGGCCAGCTCGCGCTGAACCGCCTGACGCCGCAGGACCGCTTCTCCATCGGCGGCCGCTACACGGTGCGCGGCTTCGGCAGCGATGCCTCCCTGTCCGCCGACGACGGCCTGCTCTGGCGCAACGAGGCCGAGCTGCCGCTGAGCGCGCCGCAGGGCTCCCCGGCGGTATCGATGTACCTGGGCGTGGACGCCGGCCTGGTCGGCGGCAACGGCGCGGAACGCCTGGCCGGACGCCACCTGACCGGCGCCGTCATCGGCTCGCGCCTGCGCACGCAGGGCTTCTCGCTCGATGTCTTCGCCGGCGCGCCGCTGTGGCAGCCCGCGCGCTTCCCGGCGGCCCGCGTCGTCGCGGGTTTCAGCCTGACCTATTCCCGTTGATGCCTTTCCGTTGATGCCCTTGCGCTGACCCGGATCCCTCGCTCCCCAATTTCTCCGTTGAGCTCACGATGAACCGTCTCCAGTACCGAATCGTCTTCAACAAGCAACGTGGCCAACTGATGGCCGTGGCCGAGACCGCCGTCAGCCAGACCAAGGGCGGCAGCGGGGAGAGCGCGGCACCGGCGCGTCGCGCGCTGGCCGCCGCGGAGGTCGTGCCGGCGATCTCGCGTGGCCCGCCGGCGCTGCTCGCGCTGGCCGCGGCCTTCGCGATGGGGGCGGTGATCACGCTGGCACCGGAGGCGCTGGCCCAGGTCAAGGCCGATCCGAATGCGCCGAAGCAGCAGCAGCCGACGGTGGTCAACAGCGCCAACGGCACGGTGCAGGTGAACATCCAGACGCCCAGCGCGGCCGGCGTCTCGCGCAACACCTACAGCCAGTTCGACGTCGACCGGCAGGGCGTGATCCTGAACAACTCGCGCACCGATGCCAGCACGCAGCTGGGCGGTTTCGTGCAGGGCAATCCGTGGCTGGCCAAGGGCAGCGCGCGCGTGATCCTCAACGAGGTCAACAGCAGCGCGCCCAGCCAGCTCAAGGGCTACGTGG
>NZ_VOSR01000737.1:0-1440 GCF_007997345.1 Mitsuaria sp. TWR114 | reverse complement strand
GCCCACGCCCAGCGCGATCACCGTGGCCGCGCCCAGAGACAGGCCGACGGCGGGTTCGAACATCGCCTCCCAGCGCTGCGCCTGGTAGGCGGCCGCGCCGGCGTCGCGCGCGAGCTCGCCGAACTGCGCGCGGCTGCGCCGCACGAGGCCTAGCGCCCGCACGGTGCGCACGCCGGCGAGGCTGTCCTGCACCTGCTGGTTCAGCGCGGAGAAGCGCGTCAGCGAATCGGACCAGGCGACGTGGACCTGCGTTGAGATGCGCCAGAACGCATAGGCCATCAAGGGGAAGGGCACCAGCGCGGCGAGGCCCAGGCGCCAGTCGACGCCGATCGTCATCATCCCGAGCACCAGGATCAGCGTCAGCGAGCCGTCGAAGGCGGCGAGCAGCGCCTCGCCGGCGGCCATCTCGATGGCGTCGACGTCGTTGGTGGCGAGCGCCATCAGATCGCCGGTGCGCTGGGCGTGGAAGAAGGCCGGACCCTGGCGCGTCAGCTGGGCGTAGAGGCGGGTGCGCAGCTGCCGGCCGAGTTCATAGGCGGTGCGGAACAGCGCCAGGCGCCAGCCCACGCGCAGCAGGTAGATCGCCAGGCCGGCGAGCACCAGCAGGCTCAACTGGGCGATCAGGTCCCAGCCGGCGAGGCGGTGCGCGACGAGCGCGTCCACGACATGGCCCACCTGACGCGGGATCCAGACCGTCAGGACGGCGATGGTGCTGAGCATCAGCGCGCTGGCGGCATAGGGCCGCCAATGGCCGCGGATGTGGCCGGCGATCAGGCGTGTGAGCGACATGGCGGCGCATTGTGCCCGCCGGACTTTTCACGTCGAAAGGTCAGGGCGATGAGGCCGCGCGGGCAATCATGCCCATGCGGGCATGGACCAGGTCGGCGAGCACGCGAAGACGTCTCTCGTCGAAGTTGCCGCTGAGCGCGTAGGCCAGCTTGCCGTCGATCCAGTACAGGCTGCGCGTCGTGCTGCCGCCCTCGGTGCGTTGCGTCAGGCGGAAGGCGACTGGGGCTTCCGGTGATGCCGCGCCGGTGCTGACGTACAGCGTGAAGCGCTCGCCGGCGTCGTTCTCGTACATGAACTGCGCGCGGGCCAGCGCGCGCCGACGGAGGGGTCGTCGCTCGCGGGCAGCAGGCGGCCGCCGACCAGCTTCCAGCCGTAATCGCGCAGCACCGGGGTGTACAACTGCGCGCCCAGGCGCTTGCTCAGCCATTGGACGAGGTGGTCCGCCTGGTCGGCACCGACCTCGACGGGGTGGCGCTTTTCCGGCTGGTAGACGGCGTGGGCGATGGCGGCGTCGCGGACGTATTCGGGGACGGTTGGATCGCGGCCCGCCGCGCGCGCGGCGGCTTGGGCGGCGGCCAGCGCGGCGGCCTGCTGCTTGCCCTGCCACCAGCCGTGACCGCCCCAGCCGCCCGCGGCACCGGCGCCCAGGCC
>NZ_VOSR01000736.1:0-777 GCF_007997345.1 Mitsuaria sp. TWR114 | reverse complement strand
GGTGTCCAGCAGCTCGCGCGCGCGGCGCGCAGCAGCGCGAGGCCGGCGCGCGGGCTCAGGCCTTCCTGGAACCACTCGCCGGAGCGCGTCGCCTCCAGCAGCGCCTGCAGGTAGTCCAGCAGCGCCGGCGAGACGTGGATGCGCAGCACTTCGCGCTGCAGCGCGCGCAGCTGTTCCGGCGTCATCACCGGCTTGAGCGCGCGCAGCAGCTCACGGCTGTCCTCGCCCATCAGCAGTTCGCGCTCGGCCTGGCGGTCGGGATAGCCCAGGCTGATGCACATCAGGAAGCGGTCCAGCTGCGACTCGGGCAGCGGATGCGTGCCGAGCTGCTCGCTCGGGTTCTGCGTCGCGATGACGAAGAAGGGTTGCGGCAGCGGATGGGTCGTGCCGTCCACGCTGACCTGGTATTCCTCCATCGCCTCCAGCAGCGCGCTCTGCGTCTTGGGGCCGGCGCGGTTGATCTCGTCGGCCAGCAGCACCTGGCTGAAGACCGGGCCGGGGTGAAACTGGAAGGCGCTGCCGCCCGCGCCCTGCGCCCCGGGCTGGTAGATGTTGACGCCCAGCAGGTCGGACGGCATCAGGTCCGTCGTGAACTGGACGCGGGAGAAGCGCAGGCCCAGCGAGATCGCCAGCACATGCGCCAGCGTGGTCTTGCCCACGCCGGGGAGGTCCTCGATGAGCAGGTGGCCGCCGGCCAGCAGGCAGGCCAGGCAGTCTTCCGTCTGCGCCTGTTTGCCCTTGATGATCGTGCTAATCTGCCGCCGCAGGTCGGCCGCG
>NZ_VOSR01000735.1:0-4138 GCF_007997345.1 Mitsuaria sp. TWR114 | reverse complement strand
GGCCATGCGCGCCTTGAGCTTGGCGCGGGTCGCCGGCGGGATGTCCTTGTACCGGTCCACGGCCGCGACGAGGTCGCCCATGAACGGATTGACGCCCGGCTTGTCCCAGGAACAGTTGGGCAGCGTCACGGTGGACGCGGCCAACGCGAATGCGGCCACCAACGACATGACAGTTCTCTTTTCGGCGGCCGCCTCCGCGAGACATCTCGTCGGGGTCAAGCCTTGCCGTTTGTGGCTCCTGTTTCCATCCGTCGCTTTGCATCACCGGATGTGACAGGAGTTGCGGCGAGTGTAGGGAGCGAAGACCCGCCGCATCGGGCCGTCCCCCTCAGCCGGGGGTATGGCCGCGCGTGGTTTTTGTCACGGTGCTCCCGCAGATCGCACGGGCGGTGAAGAAGCGGTGACGGCATGGACAAGACGGGCCGTCCAGCCAATCGCTGGTATCGTGCGTTGTCCCCTGCCTGTCCTCGCCATGTCCTCCCCCACCGCCGCCCGCCACGTCCTCTACGTCGAGGACGACCGCATCAACATCGTGCTGATGGAGGAGGTGTTCCGCCTGATGCCCGGCTGGACGCTGGACGTGGCCGAGACCGGCGCCCAGGCGATGGAGATGCTGCCGCGCGTCATGCCCTCGCTGGTGCTGATGGACATGAACCTGCCGGACATGAATGGCCTGGAACTGATGGCGCTGGTGCGCGCGGATGCACGCCTGGCCCAGCTGCGCTGCATCGCGCTGTCGGCCGACGTGATGGACGACCAGCGCCAGCGCGCTCGCGCCGCGGGCTTCCAGGATTACTGGCTCAAGCCGATCGACGTGCGCCAGCTGCGCGCCGCGCTCGAGCGGCTCTGAGGCGATCGCGCCGCGCCTGCCCACGGACCGGCGCGGACGCAAAAAAGCCCGCGCGAGGCGGGCCTTGTCCTGAACGCGGAAGAGGCCTTGCGGCCTCGGCGCTCAATCCTTCAGGTGGCTGTTGATCAGGCGGGTCATCTCGAACATGTCGGCCTTGGCCTTGCCGAAGATTTCCTTCAGCTTGGCGTCGGCGTTGATGACGCGCTTCTGCGCAGCGTCCTGCAGGTTGTGCTTCTTGATGTATTCCCAGACCTTCTTCACCACGTCGGTGCGCGGCAGCGGCTTGTCGCCGACGATCGCGGCCAGCGCGGGGCTGGGGGTCAGGGCCTTCATGAAGGCGGCGTTGGGGGTGCGCTTCTTGGCGGGAGCGGCAGCCTTCTTCGCGGGAGCTGCCTTCTTCGCGGGCGCGGCCTTCTTCGCAGGTGCCGCCTTCTTCGCGGGCGCGGCGGCCTTCTTCGCCGGTGCCGCCTTCTTGGCCGGTGCCGCCTTCTTGGCGGGCGCGGCCTTCTTCGCAGTTGCCATTTCGATTCTCTCCATCAAGGGTTGTTGATGTGCCGGGCCCTGGTGAAGGTCTGACGCCTTCGGTACTCGTTGGCACCCTGCGCGGGCAATGGTACTGCGCACCTCCTGCATTGAGAAGGCTCTGGCAGGGGGAAAACGGCCTCGAAGTCAACGCCGTCCCCCGTGTTTGTCGCGGGCGCGCATCAATCTCCGCATGTCCGACACGCGCGATGCCTGCGCGCCTACGGGGTTCCCCGTGGTCGCCGTGGTCCGCGCGACGCGCGCCTCACGGCGCCGACAGCACCGGCGCGGACCGCTCAGTACACGTCGCGCCGGTAGCGCCCTTCGCGGATGAGCGCGTCGACATCGGCCTCGCCGAGCGTCTCGCGCAGCACCGCGTCGACGGCGCCGGCCATGCCTTGCAGGCTGCCGCAGACGTAGATCGCCGCGCCGTCCGCGATCCATTCGCGCAGACGCGGCGCCTCGCGAGCGAGCAGGTGCTGCACATGGACGCGCTCCGCCTGGTCGCGCGAGAAGGCCCAGTCCACGCGGGCCAGCACGCCGTCGCGCTGCCAGGCCTCGATCTCGTCGCGGTAATGCGCGTCGTGCGCCGATTGCCGTTCACCAAAGAGCAACCAAGCCCTCACGGCGCCGTTCCCCGTGTTCATGCGGGTTTGCGCGCGGACCTTCAAGTGCGCCCGCAACCCCGCCAGCCCGGTGCCGTTGCCGACGAGGATCAGCGGCCGGTCGGCGTTGGCGCCGATGCGGAAGCTCGCATGCGGCCGCAGTCGCAGCGCGACGCCGCCACCGACGGCCAGGCGCTCCGTCAACCATCCCGACGCCAGGCCCGGCGAGCCGTCCTCGCGCTCGGTGCGACGCACCATCAGCTCGACGCGGCCGTCCGCGGGCAGCGAGGCGATCGTGTACTCGCGCGGTCGCCGCGCGTCGTCGTCGATCGCATCGGCCGACCCGGTCGCATCGGTCGCGCGGACCGCTTCCCCGGCCACGCTCACCTGCACGAGATCGCCAGCCTCCCAGGCGGGCAGCGGCGATCCGTCCGCCGGCACCAGCTCGAGGTGGAACACCGGTCCGCCCTGGCTCCCTGGATTCAGATGGCGGCGCGCCGCCAGCCGCCAGTCGGTGAACACCGGCGCCTCCCACTCGGCCAGGTCGGCGGTGCCGGCCAGGTGGCTCAAGCGCTGCCGCCACTGCGACAGCGCGTGTTCGTCGGCCCGGTCGGCCTCGATGCGATCGAACATCGACCGCGCGCCGCGCTCGCGCAACCAGGCGTCGAGCGCGCGGCCGAAGCCGCAGAAGTGGGTGTAGGTCGCATCGCCCAGCGCGAGCACGCCCACCTGCAACGACGACAGGTCCAGGCCGGTGGCCGCGTCCGAGGACTGTGCCGCCATCAGGTCGCGCGCGAACGGCGCCGCGCTGTCGGGGGCGTCGCCCTCGCCGTAGGTGCTGGCGATGAAGAGCGCATGCCGCGCGCCGCGCAGCGCCTCGCGGTCCACCTCGCCGAGCGCGGCGACGCGCACCGGCATGCCGGCCAGGTGCAGCGCCCTGGCGGTCTGCCAGGCGATCTCCTCGGCCTGGCCGGTCTGGCTCGCATGCAGCACCAGTACCGGCGGGCCGGCATCGGCGGCCGGCAGAAGCGCGGCCGATTCCGCGGCCGCCTGGCGTTGCCGGCGGCGGTGCCGCCACCACACCACGGCGCACATCAGCAGGTAGAGCGCGAGCAGCAGCAGCGCCGCCGCGGGACGGGACAGGATCGCAGTCATCAGAGCATCAGCGCGCGCATCGCCGCGGAGAAGCGCTCCTCGAAACCACCGCCTTCGGCCGGCGGGCGGCGCCGCACGAGCCGCGCGGCCAGGCCGAGCCGGTCGGCCAGCGCGAGGCCCTCGTCGGGCCCGAGCACCATCAGCGCGGTCGACCAGCCATCGGCCGCCATCGCGCTGTCATGCACCACGGTGACCGAGGCCAGGCCGTGTTCGACCGGTCGCCGCGTGCGGGGGTCGATGGTGTGGGACCGCCACTGGCCGGTGGCATCGACGAAGCACTTGCGGTAGTCGCCGGAGGTCGCGACCGACAGGCCGTGGAGCGCGATGCGCAGCGGCGCCAGGGCGCAGTCGGCGGCGGGCGGCTCGAGGTCCACCCACCAGGGTTGCCCGTCGGGCTTCAAGCCGGCGCCCCGCAGCTCCCCGCCGATCTCGACGAGGTGATCGCGCAGCCCGAGCGTGCCCAGCAGCTCCGACACGCGGTCGACGGCGAAACCCTTGGCGATCGCCGACAGATCCAGCGCGACACCGCCGGCCTGCGTCAGCGTGCGACGCGCGCCGTCCCACGGCAGCGCGTCCCAGCCGCAGTGGACGCGGGCGCAATCCTGCGGCGACGGGGCGCTGAAGGCGGGATCGTCATGGCGTGGCGCGAGCGCGTCTCGCCCGACGGACCGAAGCCCCACAACGCCACCAGCGCGCCGGCGCTGGGGTCGTAGGCGCCGCCGCTCGCGGCGGCGATCTTCAGCGCCGCATCGAGCACCGTCGCGAAGTCGTCCGGCAAGGGACACACCGTGCCGGCGGGCGCGCGGTTGAAGCGGCTCAGGTCGGAGGCGGCGTCCCAGCCGCTCATCTGCGCGATGACCTCATCGCAGGCGCGGACGATGGCTGCCTCGATCGCGGCGAGCCGCAGCCCGTCCGGCCCGATGAAGCGCACCGACCAGGTCGTGCCCATCGACTCGCCGTCCAGCGCGTGCGGCACCTGCCCCAGCGCCGGCGGCTCGCCATCGAT
>NZ_VOSR01000734.1:0-5274 GCF_007997345.1 Mitsuaria sp. TWR114 | reverse complement strand
GGCGCGGACCAGCGCCTCGGCCGCGGCCTGGGCGTCCTCTCCCATCGCCAGTTCGGCGAGCTGGCTCGCCCGCAGCGGGCCGTGCACGCCGTCGCTGGTGAGCAGCAGCCGGTCGCCGGCGCGCAGGTCGCCTTGCGCGTAGTCGACGCGCACCGTGTCATCGAGGCCGATGGCGCGGGTGAGCCGCGCGAAGTCGCTCTGGTCGATGGCGTGGTCCTGCGTCAGCTGCGTGGCCTGGCCCTCGCGGATCAGCCAGACGCGGCTGTCACCGACATGGGCCACCGTGTAGCCACCGCCCTGCAGCACGACGGCGCTGAGCGTCGTCAGCGCCGAGCGCTCGCCGCGTCGGTTGTGATGGGCCAGCCAGCCGTTCTGCGCGGCGATCAGCCGGTCCAGCGCGACGGTGGTGTCCCAGTGGCGCGGCGTGGCGTGGTAGTCGCGCACCAGCGCGCCGACGGTGGTCTGCGCCGCCATGCGGCCACCGCCCTCGCCAGGTTGGCCGGGCTGTCCGGAGACGCCGTCGGCCAGCGCCGCGATCCAGCCCTTGCCGGCCTCGCGCGCGTCCTGCGGACGCTGCACGGCGGCGAAGTCCTCGTTGCGTTCCCGCGGGCCGCGGTCGCTGGCCAGGCCGATGGCGATGTCAAAACTCATGGTGGCGGCGATTCTGCCGTCATCGCCCGAATCCGATTGGAGCGTGCCGCATGAAAAAGATGAAGCTGGTGATGGTGGGCAACGGCATGGCCGGCGTCCGCACCCTGGAAGAGCTGCTGAAGATCTCGCCCGATCTGTACGACATCACCGTGTTCGGCGCCGAGTCGCATCCGAACTACAACCGCATCCTGCTCAGCCCGGTGCTCGCCGGCGAGCAGACGCTGGACGAGATCATCCTGAACCCGCTCTCCTGGTACGAGGAGAACGGCATCACGCTGCACCTGGGCAAGACGGTCACGCAGATCGATCGCATCAAGCGCAAGGTGATCGCCGCCGACGGCACCGAGGCCGACTACGACCGGCTGCTGATCGCCACCGGCTCCAACCCCTTCATCCTGCCGGTGCCCGGCAAGGACCTGGACGGCGTGATCGGCTACCGCGACATCACCGACACCAACACGATGATCGAGGCGGCCACCAGGTACCAGCACGCCGTCGTCATCGGCGGCGGCCTGCTGGGCCTGGAAGCGGCCAACGGCCTGATGCTGCGCGGCATGCAGGTCACCGTCGTGCACATCGGCGACTGGCTGATGGAGCGCCAGCTCGACGACCAGGCCGGCGACCTGCTGCGCAAGTCGCTGCAGGAGCGCGGCCTGCGCTTCCGCATGGGCGCGCAGACCGAGGCGCTGATCGGCGAGGAGGACGGCCGCCTGGATGAGGAGGCCCCGGCTCGCCGCCGGGTCCGGGCCGTCCGCTTCAAGGACGGCGAGGAAATCCCCGCCGACCTCGTCGTGATGGCCGCCGGCATCCGCCCCAACACCGCGCTGGCCGAAAGCGCCGGCCTGCACTGCCACCGCGGCATCGTCGTCACCGACACGCTGCAGACGGTGACCGATCCCCGCATCTACGCCGTCGGCGAGTGCGCCGCGCACCGCGGCATCGCCTACGGCCTGGTGGCGCCGCTGTTCGAGCAGGGCAAGGTCTGCGCGAATCACCTGGCGCAGTTCGGCATCGGCCGCTACCTCGGCAGCCAGACCAGCACCAAGCTGAAGGTGACCGGCATCGACCTGTTCTCGGCCGGCGACTTCATGGGCGGCGAGGGCACCGAGGAGATCGTGATGAGCGATCCCTTCGCCGGCGTCTACAAGAAGCTGGTGATCAAGAACGACCAGCTGGTCGGCGCCTGCCTGTACGGCGACACCGTCGACGGCAGCTGGTACTTCAAGCTGCTGCGCGAGGGCCGCAAGATCGGCGACATCCGGGACAAGCTGATGTTCGGCGAAAGCAACATCGGCGACGTCGGCCACCAGGGCCACAACAAGGCCGCCGCGATGGCCGACAGCGACGAGGTCTGCGGCTGCAACGGCGTGACCAAGGGCGCCGTCTGCAAGGCGATCAAGGAGAAGGGCCTGTTCACGCTGGAGGAGGTGCGCAAGCACACCAAGGCCAGCGCGAGCTGCGGCTCCTGCACCGGGCTGGTCGAGCAGCTGCTGATGTTCACCGCGGGCGGGGACTACTCGGCCACGCCGAAGAAGAAGGCCGTGTGCGGTTGCACCGAGCTGAGCCACCAGGAGGTGCGCGATGCCATCTTCAAGGAGCACCTGGTCACGCTGGACCAGGTGTACGAGCGGCTCAACTGGAAGACGCCCAATGGCTGCGCGACCTGCCGCCCGGCGCTCAACTACTACCTGATCTCCTCCTGGCCCAAGGAGGCCGTGGACGATCCGCAATCGCGCTTCATCAACGAGCGCAGCCACGCCAACATCCAGAAGGACGGCACCTACTCGGTGATCCCGCGCATGTGGGGCGGGGAGACAAGCGCCGACGAGCTGCGCCGCATCGCCGACGCCGTCGACAAATACAAGATCCCCACCGTCAAGGTGACTGGCGGCCAGCGCATCGACCTGCTGGGCGTGCGCAAGGAGGACCTGGTCGACGTCTGGCGCGACATCGGCATGCCCAGCGGTCACGCCTACGCGAAGGCGCTGCGCACGGTGAAGACCTGCGTCGGCTCCGAGTGGTGCCGCATGGGCACGCAGGACAGCACGCAGATGGGCAAGGACCTGGAGCGCGCGATGTGGCGCATGTACGCGCCGCACAAGGTCAAGTTCGCCGTCAGCGGCTGCCCGCGCAACTGCGCCGAGGCCGGCATCAAGGACGTCGGCATCATCGGCGTCGACTCCGGCTGGGAGATGTACGTCGCCGGCAACGGCGGCATCAAGACCGAGGTCGCGCACTTCCTGGTCAAGCTCAAGACCGCCGAGGAGGTGATGGAGTACACCGGCGCCTTCATGCAGCTCTACCGCAAGGAGGGCTGGTACCTCGAGCGCACCGTGCACTACGTCAGCCGCGTCGGGCTGGACCATGTGAAGCAGCGCATCCTCGAGGACCACGAGGGCCGCAAGGCGCTGTGGGCCGAGCTGCAGTACGCGCTCGATGGCGAGCCCGATCCGTGGTTCGAGTTCGCCAAGGCCCAGGTCGACGTGCGCCAGTTCGAGCCGGTGGCCAGCGTCGCCGTCCCGGCCGGCGCGACGTCCGCCGGGTCCGCCGGTGCCGGCGCCAAACCCGTTCCCGCCGCGCCGCTGCGCGGCCCCTTCTGATCAAGAGGCCCCGCCATGACCGACTGGATCTCCGTGTGCGCCGTCACCGACATTCCCGTGCTGGGCTCGCGCCGCGTCGCCCGCGCCAAGGGCCCGCAGGTGGCGCTGTTCCGCACCGCCGACGACCGCATCCACGCGCTGCTCGACCGCTGCCCCCACAAGGCCGGGCCGCTGAGCCAGGGCATCGTCTTCGGCAACGCCGTCGCCTGCCCGCTGCACAACTGGACCATCGCGCTGGAGAACGGCTGCGCGCGCGAGCCGGATGAAGGCCGCACGCCGGTGTTCCAGGTCAAGGTCGAGGACGGCGTCGTGCTGCTGGACCGGCAGGAACTGGACACGGTGGGCATCGACCTGCCGCCGGTCATGGCCGGTCCCTGCACCCGCGTGGCCTGCTGAACGGCACCGGCCGATGAACGCCCGGGTGCCCCAGGATCGCGAGCCCGCCGCGTCCACGGACGCGCCGGCCGAGGGCGTGCGCAGCACGCGCTCGACCTGCCCGTACTGCGGCGTCGGCTGCGGCGTGCTGATCGACACGGCGGGCGAGGGCGATGCCACGCGCGTCGTCGGCGTGCGCGGTGATCCCGACCATCCGGCCAACTTCGGCCGGCTGTGCACCAAGGGCTCGACGCTGCACCTGACCGCGACGCCGCTGGTGCGCCAGCAGCAACGCCTGCTGCAGCCGGCCTGGCGGCCCACGCGCGACGATGCGCTCGAGCCGCAGGACTGGGACACGACCACGCGCCGCATCGCCGAGCAGCTGCTGGCGATCCGCGCCGAGCATGGGCCGGACGCGATCGGCTTCTACATCTCGGGCCAGCTGCTGACCGAGGACTACCACGCGTTCAACAAGCTGGCGCGCGGCCTGGTCGGCACCAACAACATCGACAGCAACTCGCGGCTGTGCATGAGCTCGGCGGTGGTCGGCTACAAGCAGTCGCTGGGCGCCGACGCGCCGCCCACCTGCTACGAAGACCTGGAGCGGGCCGACTGCCTGTTCATCGCCGGCTCCAACACCGCATGGGCGCATCCCATCCTGTTCCGCCGCATCGAGGCCGCCCGCGCGGCGCGGCCGCAGATGAAGATCATCGTGGTGGACCCGCGCCGCACCGAGACGGCCGAGTTCGCCGACCTGCACCTCGCGATCAAGCCGGGCAGCGACATCGCGCTGTTCCACGGCATGCTGCACGCGGCGATCTGGGAGGGCTGGATCGACGCGGACTTCATCGAGCGGCACACCGCCGGCTTCGCGGAACTGAAGGCGCTGGTGCGCACGATGACGCCGAGCGAATCGGCGCGGCTCACCGGCCTCAAGGAAGCGCAGATCCTGCAGGCGGCGCAGTGGTTCGCGCAGTCGCCGTCGACGCTGTCGCTGTACTGCATGGGCCTGAACCAGAGCAGCAGCGGCGCGGCGAAGAACACGGCGCTGATCAACCTGCACCTCGCGACGGGCCAGATCGGCCGCGCCGGGGCGGGGCCGTTCTCGCTCACCGGCCAGCCCAACGCGATGGGCGGGCGCGAGAGCGGCGGCATGGCGACGCTGCTGCCCGGTCACCGCGATCCAGGCAACGCCGCGCATCGCGATGAAGTGGCTGCGCTGTGGGGCGTCGACGCAATGCCCGACCAGCCAGGCAAGACGGCGGTGGAACTGTTCCAGGCCGCCGCGCGCGGCGAGGTCAAGGCGCTGTGGATCGCCTGCACGAATCCGGCGCAGTCCATGCCCGACCAGGCGCTGGTGCGCGCGGCGCTCGAGCGCTGCGAGCTGGTCATCCTGCAGGAAGCCTTTTCCGGCACGGCGACGGCGGCCTTCGCCGACGTGGTGCTGCCGGCCGCCACCTGGGCCGAGAAGGACGGCACCGTCACCAACAGCGAGCGGCGCATCAGCCGCGTGCGCGCCGCGCTCTCGCCAGCCGGCGAATCGCGCGCCGACTGGCGCATCGTGCGCGACGTCGCGCAGCGCATGGAGACGGTCCTGCGTCCAGGGCGGCCCAGCCTCTTCGACTGGGAGACGCCGGAGCAGCCGTGG
>NZ_VOSR01000733.1:0-3654 GCF_007997345.1 Mitsuaria sp. TWR114 | reverse complement strand
CACCTACAAGATGATCCAGCGCGCCGAGACGATCGGCGTGTTCCAGATCGAGAGCCGGGCGCAGCGCAGCATGCTGCCGCGGCTCAAGCCCGAATGCTTCTACGACCTGGTGATCGAGGTCGCGATCGTGAGGCCCGGTCCGATCCAGGGCGGGATGGTGCATCCCTACCTGCAGCGGCGGCAGGGCTTGGAACCCGTCGTCTACCCGAAGGGTTTGGAATCGGTGCTGGATCGCACGCGTGGCGTGCCGGTGTTCCAGGAACAGGTGATGCAGATCGCGATGATCGCGGCCGGGTTCACCGGCGGCGAGGCCGACGAGCTGCGGCGCTCGATGGCGGCCTGGAAGCGCAAGGGCGACCTGGGGAAATACCGCGAGAAGCTGATCGAGGGAATGCGCGCGCGCGACTACCCGGTGTCCTTCGCGGAGCAGATCTTCGAGCAGATCAAGGGCTTCTCGGAGTACGGCTTCCCGGAGTCGCACGCCGCGTCGTTCGCGTTGCTGGTCTACACGAGCAGCTGGCTCAAGAAGCACCGGACGGCGGAATTCCTGGCGGGGATGCTGAATGCGCAGCCGCTGGGTTTCTATTCACCGAGTCAGTTGGTGCAGGACGCCCGGCGCAGCGGTGTCGAGGTGCGGCCGCCGGACGTGATGCACAGCGACTGGGACTGCACGCTGGAGCGTGCCGATGGCCGCGTGATCCGACCCACGCGCCGCGGCAAGGACACCGAGGCGCTCGATGCGCGGCCGCTGGACCAGGACGGCATCGCGCAGGACGAGGACGGCGACCCGTATCTGGAGTCGGACGAAGCGCTGGCGATCGACGCGGCGCCGGTGGCGGTGCGGCTGGGATTGCGGCTGGTGAAGGGCCTGCAGCAGGCCTCGGCGGCGGCGATCTGCCTCGAGCGCAGACGCGGCCCGTTCAACGACGCGGAAGACCTGGCGCGCCGCACCGGCCTGAACCAGCAGCAGATGACGATGCTGGCGGCGGGCGACGCGCTGACCAGCCTGAGCGGCCATCGGCGCCAGCAGATGTGGGACGCGGCTGCGCAGCATGCGTCGCCCCCGCTGCTGTCGACGGCGCCGGTGCAGGAGGACTTCCTGGCGCTGCCGCAGGCGCCGGAGGGCGAGGAGATCGTCTTCGACTACGCATCGCTGGGCCTGACGCTGCGGCGGCATCCGCTGTCGCTGCTGCGACCGATGCTGCGCGAGCAGCGCTGGATGTCGGCGCGGGAACTGAACGAGTTGCCGGATGGCCGCCCGGCGCGCGGCTGCGGGATCGTGACGGTCAAGCAGCAGCCGGCGACGGCCAAGGGGACGATCTTCATCTCTCTGGAGGACGAGACCGGGGACATCCAGGTCATCGTGCACCGCGCGCTGTGGCAGCGGCAGCGCCAGGTCATGCTGCATTCGCGGCTGATGGCGGTGAAGGGCAAGTGGCAGCGCAGCGGCGAGGTCCGCAACCTGATCGCCGGGCACATGGAAGACCTGACCCCGATGTTGGGGCGCTTGAGGACGGAGAGCCGGGATTTTCACTAGATCACTGGAACGCCACCGACGCGTCGACGGAAACCACATCACGTGGCGACGCTACCTTCTCCCCAAGCAACTTGAGCTTCTTGAAGGCAGCCCTGTCGAACGTCATGAACACCTCTCCACCCGAAAGACGCCCTTCACAGGCGATCGCCCCATCGGCGAAATCGCCCCCGAGGTCTAGCACCGCCAGCCCTGCGGTAACGGCAAACAGGTTGACCTTGACACAGGGCTTCTCCACAAGCGCTCGAATCGCCTGGGCAATCTCGCCCGCTTCGAATTTGTACGAGCGTCCAAGCACCCAGGCGAACTCGCAGAGACACGACACCGGGACAACCACGAGCTCTGCGTCACCCAGCAAGCGCATTGCGGCACGAGCCTGATCCAGGTCGTCCATGACGGCGATCCGGACCAGCACGTTGGTATCAACAGTCACCTTCATGGCTCTCCGGCCCATCCGTTCGCGATGGTCTCATTCATCTCGTCGATCGATACCGCCCCGGGGCGCCCCCGCGGCACTCCCGCAAGGATGCCAAGAAGGTCTCGAATATCGCCGGTCCGTCCACCTCGAAGAACGCAGCAGCCGTTGGGCAGCAGGTCGACCTCGATCTTTCCGCCTGGCCGGACTTTCAGGTGATCGAGCACCAACCGTTCAAGCTTGACCGTACGACGCTGAGACACCGTCATCGGCAGCAAATCGATCATCACGATGCTCATGAACAACCCTCTCGTGCGTTGATGGACCCGGAAGCCTAGCCCCGCACGCCATCGAAAAACCGCCTCTCCCCCTGACTTCCATCAACGGTGGGAGAGAACGCGCAGCCTCCCCCTGCGGATCCCTCGGCTGTAGGTTCCGTCCGACGGCGCAATGCGTCCTCCGGGGGGTACCCAAGGGGTCGGTCCTTGCGGAAAGATCGGCTCAATGGTCCTCATGCCGACCCGCCCGTCCCGCTGGCGTGGCCGGCCCCGACATCATGAAAAAGATTGCCGTCCGTGCCCGCGCGCTGCCCGTCGCGGCGCCGCTCATCCCGTCGCCCTCCTGGGCGCTGCTCGGCATCGAGCCGCTGCGTGCCGCGATGGAATACGCCAGCTGCCGCCTGATGGACCGCAGCGGTCATCCGCCCGGCGACGGTCATCCCGTCATCGTGTTCCCCGGCCTGGCGGCCGACGCGCAGTCGATCGCGCCGCTGGTGGGCTTCTGCCATGGCCTCGGCTACGCGGCGCGCGACTGGGGCCGCGGCCTGAACACCGGGCCGGTGGGGAACATCGACCGCTGGCTCGACGCCCTCGCCGCCGACATCGAGGCGCTGGTCGCCGACCAGCCGCAGGCGGTCTCGCTGGTCGGCTGGAGCCTGGGCGGCATCTACGCGCGCGAGATCGCCAAGCGCATCGCGCTGCCCGTCCGGCAGGTCATCACGATCGGCACGCCGATCACCGGCGAGGCGGCGCAGACCAACGTCAGCCTGCTCTACCGCTGGATCAACGGCGCGCTGCCGGTGCTGGACGAGGACTTCAAGGCGCGCCTCCTGGCCGCGCCCCAGGTGCCGACCACGGCCATCTACAGCCGCAGCGACGGCGTCGTCGCCTGGCAGGCCTGCGTGCAGCGCGAGGACCATCCGATGATCGAGAACGTCGAGGTCGACGGCAGCCACTGCGGCCTGGTGTGGAATCCCGCGGTGCTGAAGGTGGTCGCCGACCGGCTCGCCCATGCGCCCGGCGCGTGGCGCCCCTACGGCGACGTCGCCGAGGCGGAACCCGCGCGCGCCGTCCAGTCGCTGAACTGATCGGCGCCGAGCGCTGAGCAGCGCTCTGCGAGCGGCAGGCGCCGGGAGGCGCCCTGCCGCCCCACGCGCTACCGAATCAAGGCGATCAGGATGATGATCGGAATCGGCACGCCCAGCAGGTACAGCAACAGCGATCGCATGCGAGCTCTCCTTGGTTCAATCGATGAGGTCGCGCTGCCGGCCGCCGATGGTGGCCAGCAGGCTCGCGGTGAAGGCGCCGATCAGCAGCGCCACGAACATCCACAGCGCCGCCGCCAGCGTCGCCTTGCGCGCGGCATCCGCGGCTTCGCGGGCGCGCGTTTCCAGCGCCTGCGCCTCGGCGCGGGCGCGCTGCAGCGT
>NZ_VOSR01000732.1:0-1896 GCF_007997345.1 Mitsuaria sp. TWR114 | reverse complement strand
CAGCGCCAGCACCACCGTCATCGACGTCGCCAGCAGCGCCAGCGGCAGGGTCAGGGCCAGGCGCTCGAGGATCAGGTCGGCGACCGGCGCGCCGTAGGCGTAGGACAGGCCGAGGTCGCCGCGCACCAGGCCGGCCAGCCAGGCGAGGTATCGGGACCATGCGGGCTGGTCCAGCCCCAGTTGGCGCGCCAGCGCCGCGACCGCTTCGGGCGTGCCTCGGGTCCCATGATCAATTGGGCGGCGTTGCCGGGCAGCCATTCCAGCGCGCCGAAGATCAGCGCCGAAGCGGCCAGCAGCGTCAGCAACAGCACCGCCAGGCGCTTGAGCAGGTAATTCATCGCGGGCGGGATCATAGGCGCCGCGTCCGCGACGGCGTTGCCCCACACGGGCGGACGCAACGGCAACTGGCGTGCCCGCCGCGTCGCATTTTTTTACAGTTCCGAGCGCGGATTTATCAGATCAACGGAAATCTCACGCCGGATCAACGGCTTGGCGAAGTGGCCCGGCTTATGCATAGGGGGAGGCAGGGGAGAACAACAGCCACGTGCATCGTCCGGGAAGGGATCGATCATGAAGCCAACAATGATCCATGGGCTCGCCGCCGCCGCGGCTCTCCTCTTCTGCAGCCAGGCGCAGGCCACCGCGGTGGTGTTCGGCGGCCTCAACGACACCACGACGCTGCTCTACACCAGCACGCTCGACGGCGCCACGCTGTCGGCCACGGTGAAGTTCACGCTGACCAGTTGGTCCGCGACCACCGCCACGTCCGCGACGCCGTCGTGCAGCGCCTGCAGCGCGGCGTCGCTGGGCATCTCCTGCAGCTCGAGGTCGATGTCGGGATGCGCAGCCAGGAAGGGCCCCAGGCGCGGCGGCAGCGCCTCGACCACCGCCGCCGTGTTGCCCAGCAGGCGCACCGTGCCGCGCAGGCCGTGCCCGAAGGCCGACATCGCGACATGCAGCGAATCGAGCTCCGCCAGCACCCGGTGGGCCTGCCGCGACAGCGCACGGCCCGCGTCGGTGGCCACGGCGCCGGTCTTGGCGCGGTCGAGCAGCCGCACGCCGACGCGATGCTCCAGCGCCTTCAAGCGCGCGCTGGCCGCTGCGAGCGACAGGCCCATCGCCGCCGCGCCCGCGGTGATCGACCCCTGCGCCACCACCACCTCGAAGAGCTGCAGGTCGAAGGGATCGACGCGGTAGTCGATCGGTCGCGCGGCGGCGAGGGAGCGGGTATTGGCGGCGGTCATCAGGGCCATCCTCTTGCAGACGCGAAGGATATCCGCCGCACATCGAGATCGACAGCGCCACGGCCGGCCCTGAAGATGCGCCGCATGCAGTCGATCTCCTTCGCGGCGCTCGCGCCATGGCTCGGCATCGGGCTGGTCTTCGTCCTGGCCGGTGGCGTCAAGGGCATCACCGGCATGGGCCTGCCGACGGTCGCCATGAGCCTGCTCGGCCTGTGGATGGCGCCGGCGCAGGCCGCCGCGCTGCTCGTGATGCCCTCGCTGGTGACCAATGTCGCGCAGTGCCGAGGACCGGCGGGACGGGAGCTGGTCGCGACGCTCTGGCCGATGTGGACCGGCCTGGTGCTCACGACCGTCTGGAGTCCGGACCTCGCCACCCTCGCGCCGATCGACGCCCGGCTCCCGCTGGGCGCGATCCTGGTGGTCTACGGGCTGTGGGGCCTGCGGAAACCGGTGCTGCCGCGCGTCGCGCCGGGCGCGTGGTGGGTCGGCCTGGCCGCCGGACTGGCGACGGGTGTCGTCACCGCCGCCACCGCCGTCTTCGCGCTGCCGCTGGTGCCCTACCTGCAGGCCCTGCGGGTGGACAAGGACACGATGATCCAGGCGCTGGGCCTGTCCTTCACCGTCGCGACGCTGGCGCTGGCCGCGCGGCTGC
>NZ_VOSR01000731.1:0-7276 GCF_007997345.1 Mitsuaria sp. TWR114 | reverse complement strand
CGCTGTTCATCGCCGGCGTGCTGGCGGCGCAGCAGATGCAGCACGACCAGGGCCGCATCGACGCGCTGGCGATGGCCTTCATCGCGGTGCGCCTGGTCTACATCGCGCTGTACATCGCCGATCGGCCGACGCTGCGCAGCGCGGCCTGGGCCATCGGCGTGGCCTTGTCGGTCGGGCTGTTCTTCGCCTGACGCCGCGCGCTGCCTTCCTCGCCTCGTGAGACGGAGACGGCCGACTCAGCGCAGCGCGGTCTTGGTCGACACGGTGCGGGCGCCCTTGCCGTCGCCGCTGGCGACCTTGGCGCTGCGGGTCTTGGCGCCGGCCTTGGCTTTGCCGGAGGCAGTCGACGCCACCTTGGTGACCTTGCCCGACTTGGCCGACGCCTTCGAATTGCCGGACGGTTCCACCGAAGCCAGCGTCTGGCCCTCGCGCACGTAGACGACGATCTGCTGGCCCGGCTTGAAGGTGGCCTTGGTGCTGACGCGGTTCCACTGCGCCAGCTGCGTCGTGCCCAGGCGATGGCGGCGCGCGACGCTCGCCACCGTGTCGCCCTTGTTCGCCTTCAGCGTCACGCGGCGCATCGGCGGCACGTCGGGCGCGAAGCCGATGCGGGCGTTGTCGGCCAGGTGCTCGGAGACGTCCTGGTCGCGCGAGGCGGTGCGCGGCACCAGCAGCGTCGAGCCCTTGGTCACCAGCATCCGCGCCGGGATGCGGTTGATCTCGCGCAGGCCGGTCTCGCTCATGCCGACCTGCTTGGCGGCTTCTGCCGGCTTCATCGTGCGGGGCACGACCCAGGCGGTCCACGACGCCAGCGGGCCGCGATGCTTCTCGAGGTTGGCCACGAAGGTGCTGGCGTTGTCGTAGGGCAGCAGCAGCTGGCCGCTGCTGGCCGCCAGGATCACCGGCTTGTTCATCGACGGGTTGAATTGGCGGAAGGTCTCCTCGTCCAGCTCGGCCAGCTGCGCGGCGCGGGTCACGTCGATGTCGCGGTCGATGTTGACCGACAGGAAGTAGGGGTGGTTCGCCACCGCCGGCAGCTCCAGCCCATAGGCCGACGGGCGCATCACGATGTTCTTCACCGCCTGCAGCTTGGGCAGGTAGTAGCGCGTCTCGTCGGGCATGCGCAGGCTCTCGTAGTCGATCGGCAGCCCGGCCTTCTGGTTGCGCGCCACCGCCTTGCTGACGTTGCCCTGGCCCCAGTTGTAGGCGGCCAGCGCCAGTTGCCAGTCGCCGTCGAACAGCTTGTTCAGGCGCTGCAGGTAGTCCAGCGCCGCCTTGGTCGAGGCCAGCACGTCGCGGCGGTCGTCGCGGAAGATGTTCTGCTTGAGGTCGAAGTCCCGGCCGGTGGCGGGCATGAACTGCCACATGCCGACGGCCTTGGCGCTGGACTGCGCATCGTTGCGGAAGGCGCTCTCGACGAAGGGCAGCAGCGCCAGCTCCATCGGCATGCCGCGCTTCTCGACTTCCTCGACCACGTGGTACAGGTACAGGCTGCCGCGGCCGGTCATGCGCGCGACGTAGTCGGGCCGGCTGCTGTACCAGTCCTCGGCCTTGCGGACCAGGTCGTTGTCGAGCTCGGGCATCGCCATGCCGGCGCGCATCCGCGCCCACAGGTCGACGTGGGTCTTCGGCGCGTCGAGGTCGACCTTCTGGCCGGGGTTCATCGTGTCCTCGAGCAGCACGTCGAGCTTCTCTTCCGGCGCGGTGGCCACGCTCGCCACCGGCGTCGCGGGCGAGGGCACGGCCGAGGCGGCCGCCTCGACCGCCTGCACCGTCTGCTGCGCCACGGCCTGCGCGTCCTGGTTGTCGGCGGGCGCGACCGGGCGGTTGGCGCAGGCGGCCAGCACCAGCGGCAGCAGCGCGGCGAGCAGCGTCAGCGCCGGACGTGTCGAAGTGGTGGGGGAGGGGGAAGCGGCGTCCGCGCGGTCCGCGGAGCGGGGGGAACGAAGCAGCGGGAAGGACGGGGTCGGGTGTCGATGCATCGGGGTCTCAGCGAAAGTCGTTCTTCCATCGGCGCAGCCCGGCCAGGACCGAGACCGGCTCCGCGGTGACGCTCGGGTCATGGCGCTGCGCGGCCGCGCGGACCTCGGCGTGCTCGCAGCGCAGGAAGGGGTTGATCTGGAGCTCCACCGCGATGGTGGAGGGCAGGGTGGGCAGCGACTGCTCGCGCCGGGCCAGACACCAGGCCTCGTGGCGCGCGACCGCCTCGTTCTGGGGCTCGACTGTGCGAGCAAATCGCAGATTCGACAAGGTGTACTCGTGCGCGCAGCAGACCCGGGTTTCTCCGGGCAGCGCGGCCAGCTTCGCCAGCGAGGCCTGCATCTGCGCCGGCGTGCCCTCGAAGAGCCGGCCGCAGCCGGCGGAGAACAGCGTGTCGCCGCAGAACAGGAGGGGCGCGCCGCCGTCGCCCGGATGCTTCAGCACGAAAGCGATGTGACCGGCGGTGTGGCCGGGAACGTCCAGCACCTCGAAGACTTGGCCGAGCAGCTCGACGCGGTCGCCCTCGCGCAGCGGCACGACCGGCACCGGCATGGTTTCGGTGGCGGGACCCCAGACTTGTGCGCCTTGCGCCAGCAGCGGCAGCAATTCACGCAGGCCGCCGACGTGATCGCCGTGGTGATGCGTCACTAGAATGCCCTGCAGATCCAGGCCGAGCGCGCGCAGCGCCTCCTTCACCGGCGCGGCGTCGCCCGGATCGACCACCAGGGCCGACCGGCCGTCATGCAGCAGCCAGAGGTAGTTGTCTGTGAAGGCGGGAACGGCGACCAGGTTCATGCAGGCAAGGGGATCGGGTTCCAGATGAAGACGCGGGGCCAGGACGAGGACACCGACGCGAAGGCGCCGATTGTAGAGGCGCAGGTCCGGCCGGACGCTGCTGCGGCGGAGCTCGCGCACTGGCTGCGCACGCCGGCCGGGCGCTACCTGCTGGCCTGGGAACAGCGCTTCATCGACGCCGCCGTGATCGACTGGTTCGGCTATCACGCGCTGCAGCTGGGTTTCCCGGAACTGCACGGCCTGCGCACCAACCGCATGACGAACCGGTGGCTCGCGCTGGACCATCGGCCGTTCGAGGACGCCGTCGCCGGGCCGCCGCGGCCCTCGCTCATGGCGCATCCGCTGGAATACCAGCCCGAACCGCAGGCCGAGCCCGCGCCTGGCCTGGGCGGTGCGGGCCGCGCGGCGATCTTCTGCGAGTTCGACGCGCTCCCGTTCGAGGCCAACAGCCTGGACCTGGTGCTGCTGCCCCACACGCTGGAGCAGGCGGTCGATCCCCACCGCTGCCTGCGCGAGGTCGAGCGGGTGCTGCGGCCCGAGGGCCGGGTGGTGATCCTGGGCCTGAACCCGGCCAGCCTCTGGGCCGTGAGGCAGAATCTCGCCCGCGTCAACGGCCGGCTGCTGAGCCGCGCGCCGCGGCTCTATCTGCCGGAGGAGCGCGAGTACATCGGCTACTGGCGGCTGCGCGACTGGTTGCGGCTGCTGTCGTTCGAGGTCGAGCGCGCGCAGTTCGGCTGCTATCGACCGCCGCTGCTGAGCGATCCCTGGCTGGCGCGCTGGCAGTGGATCGAGAAGCCCGGCGGCAAGTGGTGGACGGTGCTGGGCGCGCTGTACGGCGTCATCGCGGTCAAGCGCGTGCACGGCATGCGGCTGATCGGGCTGGCGCGCGGCAAGAAGCGCGTCGCCAAGGCCGCGCCGGCGGTGGCCGCCATCCACCATCATCATCATCGCGACGACGTCGAGGTCGACTGAGCCTCGACGCGCCGCACGCCCGGACCCGGCCCGCTGCCGTGTCCGGTCCGTCTTTTTCACCTTCCCTGTTGCTCCGCTCCGTTCATGACCGATACCACTCCCGCCGCCGCGCCCGCCGCGCCGAAGATCGCCAAGCCCAGCGTCGTCATCTACACCGACGGCGCCTGCAAGGGCAACCCGGGTCCGGGCGGGTGGGGCGCCTGGCTCAAGAGCGGCGACCACGAGAAGGAGCTGTTCGGCGGCGAGCGCAACACCACCAACAACCGCATGGAGCTGACGGCGGTGATCGAGGCGCTGAGCTCGCTCAAGCGCAGCTGCAACATCGTGATCTACACGGACAGCGAGTACGTGCGCAAGGGCATGACGGAGTGGATCTCCGGCTGGCAGCGCCGCGGCTGGAAGACCGCCGACGGCAAGCCGGTGAAGAACGCCGAGCTGTGGCAGCGCCTGGATGCGCTGCGCAAGCTGCACACGGTGGAATGGCGCTGGGTCAAGGGTCATGCCGGCGACCCCGGCAACGAGCGCGCGGACGCGCTGGCCAACAAGGGCGTCGGCGTCGCGAGGTAAGTCGCGGCCGCCCACTACACTCCTGCGCCTGTCCCCGACCTTCGCCTCTGCCTTCACCATGGACAACCATCCGCTGATCGACTGGCATTCGATGTTCATGGGCGTGGCCCTGCTGGCCAGCGCCCGTTCCAAGGACAGCCGCAAGCGCAACGGCGCCTGCATCGCGAGCGGGGACTACAAGATCGTCGGGGTCGGCTACAACGGCCTGCCGCGCGGCTGCGACGACAACGACCCGGCCTACTGGTCCGATGACGACGCCGATCCCGCCAACTCGCGCCACAGCTACATCGTCCACGCCGAGGTCAACGCGATCCTCAACTGCGTCGTGCTGCCGCTGACCGGCAGCACCATCTACACGACCCAGTACCCCTGCCCGCGCTGCGTGCAGTCCATCATCCAGGTCGGCATCCAGCGCGTGGTCTACCTGGAGAAGAAGGACCACCAGGTCGGGCTCAACGCGGCCTCGGCCAAGATGCTGACCGACGCCCGCATCGACGTGCTGGCGCTCAACGAGCTGGACGTGCCCGCCGCCGCCTGGTGCACCGAGCTGTCGGGCTTCATCGCCCGGCCCCGTCGCTGATCGACGCCGGCCGGCCGCGCGGCGATCGCAGGAACTGGGCCGGATTTCCCCCGCTTTTCCCGCTCAAGTTCCGGGCGGTGCGATCCATCATCCTGTCCACGCCGACATGAATCGCTCCGAGGCCGCCATGCACACCCCCGTCCCCCCGCATCTGATGCCCGAAACCGCCCAGGCTCCCTGGGGACTGGTGCCGGATCTCGGCCTGACGGTGGCCGGCACCGCGAGCATGGACGAGCTGCTGACGCTGCAGGACCTGATGGCCGACCACGGCCTGACGCTGCAGCCGACCCGCATGCTCTACGACCGCCTCTACGCGCTGGAGCGCCTGTCCACGGCCCATGCCCGCGGCGATGCGCGGCTGCAGGCGGTCGCTCAGGACCTGTTCGACGCGTACCAGCGTCGCGGCGAGTGGATCGGCCTGGTGCACTGAGCAGGCCGTCTCCGCAGGAACGAACGCAGAAGGCGCCCGCGAGGCGCCTTTGTCGTTCCTGCGCGTGGGGCCTTCCACACCGTGGCTAAGATCGATCGCCCACTTCAGGAGGAAACCATGAATGCTCCGCGCATTTCCAGTGACTTCCCGCCCGGCCTGCACGGCGGGCTCGAGCATGACGACGAGGACCATCGCGTCGGCGAGACCGGCCAGAAAGGGCCGGAAGGCGACGGCGACATCGACCGCGCCCACCATGAGCAGCGCGACTCCGGCGATCGCGCCGAGCGCCCGCGGACCCGGCCGCCGATCCCCGGCCGCTGATCCCGGTCGCCAATCCCTGGTTGTTGATCCCGGCCGTTGACGCCGACCGTTGGCGCCGGCCGTTGATCAGCTGGCGCTGGCCGGGCCAGACGGTGGCGTCGGCCCGGTCGCCTTGCGCCAGCTCGCCAGGGTGTTGGCGAACTCGATGACCGCCATCGCGTAATAGCTGCTCTGGTTGTAGCGGGTCACCGTGTAGAAGTTCTGGGTGCCCGCGACATACACCGGTGCGGCGCCGCCCATCTGCAGCTCGATCAGCGCCAGCGGCCCGTTGTGGGCGCGCCCCTGCGGCGACAGCTGCGCGCCGACCGATTCGAACTGCCGCGCATCGAGCTGCGGCAGCACGTCGCTGATCAGCAGCTGGGCGCGGGCCGCGGTGTCATTGGGCACCTGCACCTCGTAATGCGTCGGCATGCCGCGCTGCCAGCCGTGCTCGCGCAGGAAATTGGCCACCGAGCCGATCGCGTCCACCGGGCTGTTGATCAGGTCCACATGGCCGTCGCCATCGAAGTCGATCGCGAAGCGCCGCCAGCTGCCCGGCATGAACTGGCCCCAGCCCATCGCGCCGGCGTACGAACCCTTCATCGCCATCGGATCCAGGCCGTTCTCGCGCGCCAGGATCAGGAACTGGCGCAGCTCCTCGCGGAAGAAGGGGCTGCGGTCGCGCGCGCCGGGCGGCAGCGGCGAGGGGTAGTCGAAGCTCAGCGTCGCCAGCGCGTCCAGCACGCGGAAGCCGCCCATGATCCGGCCGTAGAAGGTCTCCACGCCGATCACCGACGCGATCATTTCCGCCGGCACGCCATAGGACGCCTCCGCGCGCGCGAGCGCCGCCTCGTGCGTCGCCCAGAAGGCCAGCCCGGCTTGCAGCCGCTGCGGCTCGACGAAGCGCTGACGGTAGGCGCCCCAGTCCTTCGCCTGTCCCGGCGCCCCGGCAGGATCAGCCGCTGCACCGCCGGCTGCGGACGCGCCAGCGCCAGGATCGCGCGCAGTTCCTCGCGCCGGTAGCCGAGCGACTCCGCCTGCGCGTCGGCGAAGGCCATGACGTCGTCGCGGTCGCCATAGGCCGGCGGCGGCGCGGGCTTGCGCGCCGGCTTCTTCGCGGCGGACTTCGGCTTCGCGGCCGGGTGCGGCTTGTGGGCCGTCTCCGCCAGCGCCGGCGCGGCGGCCAGGCCGGTCATCAGCGGTGCGGCGGCCATCGAGGCCTGGAGCAGGGAACGGAGGAAGACGCGGCGGGGTGTGGAGCGGCGGACAGCGGTCATGCGGGACTACGGCGGAGGCGGCGGTAATGGCGGAGATGGCGGATGCGGGCCGGCGAGCGGCGGTGCAGCGTCAAGCACATGGAAGAGGAGGGCTCAGCGGGCCAGCGCCTGACGGAGGTCGGCGCACAGGGCCGCGAACTGGCGCTGCCATTGTGACGTGGCGGCGGCGAGGTCCTGCCGGTAGCGCTGCGCTTCCAATTGCAACAGCGCGGCCGCGACCGTCTCGGCCGGCGCCCCATGGCGCTCGACCAGTGCCGCAGCCCAGCGGCGCGGGGTCTCGTCGTCGCGGGTGGCCAGGCCGAGGCGATCGAGTTCGCGCCGCACCCGGGCGCGTTGACGCGACCAGGGATCGTGCGGCCGCCGGTGCCAGGCCGC
>NZ_VOSR01000730.1:0-514 GCF_007997345.1 Mitsuaria sp. TWR114 | reverse complement strand
GGCAGTCCCTTCGGGTCGGTGTTGATCGCGTAGCCGAAAAGCAGCAGCTGCAGGATGGGCACGCCGACCGCCATCGCGAAGGTCGGCCGGTCGCGCAGCATCTGCTGGACCTCCTTGATGAAGATCGCCAGCACGCGCGCGAGGCTGAAGCGGCGATCGGTCATCGCGCGCCCGCCCGGTGCGTGGGCCTTGCCGGGTGGGACGGCGTCACGGTCACCGCCTCGAAGTTGTCCGGTGTCCGGCTGATCAGGCTGATGAACACGTCTTCGAGGTTGGCCTCCGCCCGCGCCCAGCGCAGCCCGTCGCCGGCGCGGTGCGGCGCGATCGCCCGGTCGAGCGCGACCGCGTCCTGTCCCGCGACGTGCAGGCTGCTGCCGAACGCGGCGACGCTCAACACGCCCTCGGCGCCGTTCAAGGCGGTGGAGACGGCGGTCAGTCGCTGCGGATCATCGGCGCGGAGCGCCCAGACGGTGAGGCCGGCCTGCGCGATGATCTCGCGCTGCGTGCCGCGCGC
>NZ_VOSR01000073.1:0-16810 GCF_007997345.1 Mitsuaria sp. TWR114 | reverse complement strand
CGCATGTGGCCAAGCTGGTGGCCGAGGTCCGCGGCGTGCCGGTCGAGGACCTGGCGGCGCAATGCACGGCCAACACGCGGCGGCTGTTCCGGCTGCCGGAGGCGGCCTGAGATGGCGGCCGCGGATCCGCTGGGCGGCACCGAGGCGCTCATCCACCTCGGCGAATCGGTCAAGAGCCTGCTGACGCTGCTGGCGCTGTGCAGCCTGCGCGGCTACGTCGCGATGCTGGTGCTGCCGGTCACCAACGACCAGGTGCTGCAGGGCGTGGTGCGCAACGGCCTGGCCCTGACCATCGGCATCTTCATCGCCTGCGGCCAGCCGCTGCAGGTGGTGGACGGCCTGTCGACCTTCGCCCTGTGCGTGCTGATCGCCAAGGAGGGCCTGATCGGGCTGCTGCTGGGCTACGCGGTCTCCACCGTGTTCTGGGTGGCCGAGGGCATCGGCGTGCTGATCGACAACCAGGCCGGCTACAACAACGTCCAGCAGACCAATCCGCTCAGCGGCGAGCAGAGCACCCCGGTGGGCAACCTGCTGTCGCAGCTGGCGATCTGCGGCTTCTACCTGCTGGGCGGGCTGCTGGCGCTGGTGGGCCTGCTGTTCGAATCCTTCCAGTGGTGGCCGCTGGACCGCGCGATGCCCGAGTGGTCCAACCTGCTCGAGCGCTTCCTGCAGGCGCAGATCACCGGCTACCTGCAGGCCATGATCAAGATCTGCAGCGCCGTCGTGATGGTGCTGCTGCTGATCGACCTGGGCATCGGCCTGATCTCCAAGACGGCCGACAAGCTCGAGCCCAACAACCTGAGCCAGCCGATCAAGGGCGCGGTGGCGCTGCTGATGCTGGTGCTGCTGGTGGCGGTGTTCTTCGACCAGGTCAAGCCGCAGCTGGCGCTGCACACGATGGCACGCGACCTGGGGGCCTGGTTCCAGTCGGCCCATTGAGGCGCCGCGCGCGGCTGTTGCGTTTCGTATCCCTCCATGCCGCTTCGCCTGCCCGGCGCGCGCCGCCGCCGCGAGGCGGATGCTGTCCCCACCCAAGCTGTCCCTTGGAAGGAGGACCCGTCATGACCTTGGCTTCACCATCGACCGCCCTGCGCGGCGCCGCGGCAACGGCCGCGCACGCGACGCTGACACCGCACCTGATGCTCGACCCGCCGCTGCCGCGGCGCGGCCGCGACGACGCGGCCCAGGGCGGCCTGTTCGACGTCGACGTCGGCACGGTCTGGAAGACCGCCCGCGCGGCCGAAGGCGGCGACACGCTGCTGACCGTGCGCTGCTTCAGCGTCGAAGGCCTGCAGCTGCGACTGGCTCAACTCGTGAACGGCCACGCCGGCGTGCTGTCGCCGTCGCTGGCGATGTTCCTGCGCGGCGGGCTCGACCAGGCCTATGTGGACGCCCTCGCCTATCGCCGGCTGGTCGATGCCGCGCCGCGCGTGCTCGGCGATCTGGGGGCCCATCCGCTGCACGTGGACACGCTGTCGCGGCGGCTGGTGGTCGACACCTCGCGCTGCTTCGTCGCGAAGACCGCGCGCCTGACGGCCGAAGCGATCGCCGGCCTGGCCGCGCTCTCCGAGTCCCCGCAGTGCCTGACCGTGGTGAAGCGCCTGCGCTGCGCGCTCGGCGCGACGGCCTCGGAGGCCGAGGTGGCGCTGGCCACGCGGGCGCTGCTCGAGGCCGCCCGGCGCGTTGCCCGCCACGTGCTCAACGAGCCCGGGCTGGAGCTCGGCGAGACCGCGGAGCCGCTGGCCCGCGAGGTCGGCCCGCGCCTGGTGGCGCGTGCCTTGTTCACCGGTGCCGAGGGCGACACCGGCGCGGTCACCGCTGCCTTCGCGGCCCGGTGGAAGACCGGCGCGCGGCCCTTGCCCAAGGATTGATTTCCCCGTCCGCGCGCCCGGCCAGGACGCGCACCTCCCCACCCGGCTGCCACGCAGCCATCCCCAGGAGCTCACCATGCCCGAAATTTCCGGCATCAATACCCCGCTGGTCCGGCCGTCGGACTTCCAGCCGACACCGCTGAAGCCGTCGGACCTCCAGGCACCGCCCCAGACCCAGGACGCGCCGATCGGCCTGCAGACGCGCGCCTCCGCGGACACCGGCATGGCGCCGCGCGCGAGCATCGGCGAAAAATTCGGGCTGGTGCCACAGAGCCCCGGCGGCCCCGACGGTCCGAACAAGCCGGGCCCGCACAACGAGAGCTCCAACAGCATCCTGGCCAACGGCGGCAAGGAGTCCACGACGCAGGCCAAGGAGGACGCCAAGACCTCGATGGACAACCTCCGGGAGATCAACGAGATCAACATGAAGTTCCAGATGGACATGGCGCAGCTGCAGATGGTCAAGGGTTTCGTCGAGGCGCAGGCCAAGGCGATCAAGGACATCGGCACGAAGATCGCGCAGGCGGCCGGCTGACGCTGGCGCCTCTTGTCCCTCGCGGCATGCGCCGCTCCCCCGGGCCCGCCCGTCGACAGACGCGCGGGCCTCGTCGCTTTTGCACGCGCGCCGCGCACCGGCAAGCGCTGTTGCGTCCGTTCACGAATGACACGGCAACACCGTGAAACTGTCGGGAAACGAAAAGAGGATTCGTGAGGATTTCGCCGAGGCCTTGTGATCCATCGTCGAGGGGCTCCCTCCTAGCATGAGCGTCATTCCGTTCACGACCCCGATGGAGATTCCATGCTTCTGCTTGCAATGACCTCGCTGCGCGCCGCGCCCCTGCATGGCGAACTGGCCCGCCTGGCGCTGGAGGGCCAGTTGCCCGCCGCGCTGCGGATGGGCGGCGACCACTTCGAGCGCCTGCAGCGCACGCCCGACGCCGCGCCGCAGCGTGCGGCCCTGGGCCAGTTGCTGGGCCGCGCGATGCTGGCCTGCGGCCGCGAGGAGGACGCCGAGGAGCTGTTCCAGCGCCAGCTGCGACATTACGAAGCGATGTCGCGCCACATGGTGCGCTGGTACGGCGCGATGGACCAGGGCGCGATGCTGCTGCACCTGAACAAGCCCGGCCGCGCGATCGACTGCCTGGGCCCCGTCGGCGACGACGCCCGCGCGCCGGTGGCGGCCCGTGTCGAGGCGATGGCTGGCGTCGCGCAGGCGATGCTGCGCGCCGGCGACTGCGGCAGCGCGATGCGCTCGCTGGACGCGGCGCGCAACCTGGCCGCCTCGCTCGGCGACCCGCGCTTCGCGCAGCTCGTGGACTGCATGGCGCTGGAACTGGCGACCCTGCACCGCGAGCGCGGCGGCGACGCGCTCAACGACCACGCACTGGGCTCGGTCTACCGCGAAGGCGCGTCCGAGGCGCCCGACAACACGCTGATGCAGCAGCAGCTCGGCGCGGCCGCGGACGCGGTCCGCAGCTGGTCGCCGCTGGTGGCGGCGCGCATGGATCACCTGCGGCGCATGCTCGCCGCGGACTGCACCGGTCCGGCCGCCGCGGCCCAGGTCGCCCACCAGCTGGCCTGGCTGCGCGACCGCCGCCTGAGCGAGTTCGAGACCCAGGCCCGCATCGAGGGCGCGCTGATGCTGATGGGCCGCGGCGCGTCGCACGCCGCCTCGGAGCTGCTGGCGCCGCTGACCTTCAACGAGCAGCAGATGCACCGCAGCCGTCACGCGCTGGAGCTGCAGTACTGCCAGGCCAAGCTGCACCAGCAGCAGGGCCGCCACCTCGACGCACTGCGGCTGTACCGCCTGCACACGCAGCACGCGGTGCAGTCGCTGCGCACCTACGCGGCCGCCGGTCGCGCGCCGGGTTTCCTGCAACAGGCCAAGGCCGGCGGCGATGCCGGCGATCCGGCCAAGCTGCGGCTGCCGCTGCGTTATCGCCGCGCCTACCAGTTCATGATGGATCACCTGACCGATGAGCATCTGTCGGTGCGCCAGGTCGCCGCGCATGTCGGCGTCACCGAGCGCGCGCTGCAACTGGCCTTCCGCACCCACCTGGGCGTCACGCCGGCGGAGATGATCCGCACCCGCCGCGTCGAGCGCATCCACGGCGACCTGCAGGCCGGCGGCGGCGAGGCCGGCGTGCTCGAGGTGGCCTCCCGCTGGGGCGTGAAGAACCGCTCGACGCTGGTCCACAACTACCGCAGCCGCTTCGACGAGACGCCGACGCAGACGCTGCGCGGCACGACCGAAGACGAAGCCACGGCGACGCGCCTGCACGGCTGAGCGGCGCCCGGGGCCTTCACGGTCCCGGGGCGATCACAGGTCGTTCATGAACGCCTTCGTCCGGTCGAGCTCGGGCCGCACGGCGGCCGGGCTCCAGCCCCGGCGCTCGACGAGCTCGCCGACGACGGCCGCCTCGAGCAGGTCCTGCTTCAGCTGGATCACCAACTGCTCGTCGATCGGCCGCTGGCGCTGGTAGCGCGCGATGAGCTTGCGCTCCTTCGCGCTCAATGGCGTGCCATCGGCGCAGGCCTTGGCCACCCCCTCGCCCTTGGCCTTCAGGTCGGCCTCGCTGTCGCCGTAGAGCGCTTCGAACCGGTTGTTCACCCGGCCCGCCAGCGTGCCGATTTCGTCGCGGATGAGCTCAGCGGTCGGCTCCGCGGGCAGCAGCGAGAGGTCGATGCCGTCGACGCAGTAGAGGATGCGCTGCACGCAGCCGGTATCGCAGTAGCCCGCGCTCATGTCGACCATGCTGTCGAGCAGCGAGCGCGTCAGCGCGCCGTGCAACGCCCGCCGCCGTGCCGCGTCGGCCCCGGACTCGTCCGGCGATGCGGGCGCGGCCTGCGACGCGATGTGGTTCCACATCGTCGTCAGCGCCTCGCCGACCGTGGTGTCCAGGCCTTCACCGACCCGCGTGGTGTGCGCGAGGGCCATGTCCAGGCCGAGCGCCGCCTGGCGCCGCCAGTCGGCATCGACGTCCGGCGCCGCTTGAATGGCAGCGCGCACCGCGGCGATGCATTGCGCTTCGGTCAGCCGCTCGGCGGGAAGCCGCTCGCGGATGGCCTGCATGATCAGGTGGCCACGCGCGGTCAGGCCGATGTTGTGCGCATTGGCCAGCCCGGCCTGCGCGACGCGGGCATCGATCAGGCGGTTCACGCCGCCCTCCGGCAGCTTGCCCGCGGCCCAGGACTCGATCTCGGTGCGGGACACCTCCACGCCTTGGAGGTTGAAGGCGCGCTGGCCGGCGGGCGCCTGCGCCAGCAGCGCGGCCGCCCGCTCGGCCAGCGGCCGATATTGCTGCGTGTCCAGGCACTGCTCCACCGCGAGCGACAACCGGAACACGGCGCCCTTGGCGCAGTCCGCCGGCGGCGCACGGCCCGCCGCTAGGTCGGCGCGTTCGCGCGCGGCCAACCGCGCGCCCAGCGCGGCATTGGCGACATGGGCCAGGCGGTTGCGCCGGCCCGAGGCATCCGGCTTGTCGGCCCACTGCGCCAGGGTGCTGTCGACGAAGCGCTCGAGCTCGGCCCGCGACAGTCGCTGGCCATGCGGATGCAGCCGCCGATGGGCCTGCTCCGGCGAGGCCGTCAGCCAGCCCACCAGCACGTTGGGATCGGCCCCGGCGTCCTTCAGCAGGAGGCGCAGCAGATCGGCGTTGCCCGTGTTGGCCGCATTGCCCGCGTTGCCCGCGTCGGCGGTGTCGGCCGTACCGGCCGCGACCTCCAGCGGCGTCCTGCCATGGGCGTTGGCCTTGTTCAGGTCGAGCCGGCCGTCGCTGCGCTTGAGCAGCTCGGCCAGCGTGGCCGATGCGAGCGCCTGCCCGCCACGCGGATCGTCGCCCGCGGGCCGGGCGCACAGCTGGGTGAGCAAGGTCTCGCCATTGGCGAAGATCTCGTTGGGATCGATGGTGCGCGCGTTCATCAGCACCCGCAGCGTCTTGATGCGGCGGTCCCGCCGATGGCCCGCGGATGTTTCGGCGATGCGCTCCAGCGCCTGCTGCAGCGGGCCGCGGAGCTGCTCGTCGAGCCGTTCGGTCTCGACCCGGTCGCTGCCCAGCAGCGCGGCCAGCGCCGCATGCTGGTCGTTGGCGATGGCCAGGTCCAGCGGCGTATGGCCGTGGCCATCGGGGCGATTGGCCAGCAGCGGATGCGACGCCAGCAGGGTCACCAATGCCGGCTCGAAGCCGCCCTCGGCCGCCATGCGATGCAGGAGATGGGTCCCCTGCGGCCCTTCCAGCGCGTCGACATCGACCCGCCAGTTCTCGAGCAAGGCACGCGCCGCCTCCAGCTTGCCGGTCTCGATCGCGAGCCGCAGCGGCGATTGCCCCCGGGCATTGGCCGGATTGACCGCCACCCCGGGCGCATCGAGCAGCAGCTCCAGGCACAAGGCGTCGTCGCGCTCGGTGGCGACATGCAAGGCGGTGTCGCCCTGGGCGTCGCGCAGGTCCGGCCGGATCGCCTCGTGCGCCAGCAGCGCGCCGACGATCAGCGCGTTCGAGCGCTCCACCGCCTGGTGCAAGGGCGTCCTGCCCTTGGCATTGGTCGCGTTGACGTCGAGTGTGGCGGCGGACAGCAGCAAGAGGGCCATGTCGACATCGCCGCCAGCGCCTCGCTGGCGGGCGACCGGGCCGACGGTGGCCGACCGATCCGCAGCAGGCCGTTCAGCAAGCCGCAGGCCGGCATGCCGCCGGGATCCGAGGAGGACGACGCGCTGGACGCCCCTCCGGTCGACGCGCCGGCCTGCGCACCGACCGTCGCCGGTCTCGTCGGCAAGCGCGGCGATGGCGGCAGGCGGTGGATGCCCATCGCCGCTCACTCCCCTTCGTAGAGCTTCAGGATCTTGCGCACGTAGTCCTGCGTCTCGCGATACGGCGGGATGCGGTTGCCATATCGCTTCACCGCGCCCTCGCCCGCGTTGTAGGCAGCCAGCACCAGGTCGACGCGTCCATCGAACATCTCGTTGAGGTCGCGCAGGTAACGCGCGCCGACGTCGATGTTGGTGGCCGGGTCGAGCAGGTCCTGCCTGGACGCGACGCCGTAGCGCGCGCCCGTCGCCGGCATGATCTGCATCAGGCCGAGCGCGCCCTTGGGCGAGCGCGCCTGCGTCTGGTAGGCCGACTCCACATGCACCAGCGCGCCCACCAGGCGCGGGTCCAGCCCATGCTTGCGACTGGCCTGCTGCACCATGCGCTGCAGGTGCGGCGCGCCGAGCGCCAGGGGCTGCGGGTTGGTCCGCCAGGTCAGCGGCGCGGGCGACGGCCTCGGTCGCGTGAAGGCGAGCGTCGTGAACTCGGTCTCGATGCGTGGCCCCGGCAGGTCGGCGACCTCGAAGGCCGTGCATCGACGCACCGCCGCGCTGAACCGCGCCGACAGGTCCTCCAGCGCGACCCGCTCACTGCCGTCCAGCAACTCGCAGCGATAACGCACGCCGGCGTCCGCGGGGCCGGCGACCATCGCCGCGGCGCACACGGCCGGCCAGAAGGCGGGGCGGAAGGCGGGGCGGAGGGCGGGTCGGAAGGCGCGAGGTCCGGCTGTCATCGCCGGGACTCCATCAGGCCTCGCCGCGCAGCGCGGCCAGTTCCTCGCTCGCCTGCGCCAGCAGCAGCTCGGCCTCGGTCGAGGCCAGCCGGGTGCGGCTCAGCAGCGAAGAGAACTCCGCCATCGCGCCGTCCAGGTCGATCGCGTCGCCGTCGGCGGCAGCGGTGCCGGCACCAGTCGTCGCGTCCTGCGGCTGCGCCATCAGCGCACCACCGAACAGCAGCGTGTGCACGCGATGCAGCTTCAGCGCGATCTCGCCGGCGCGGCGCAGGCTCTCGTCGTCCTGGCGCGCGGCGCTGACGCGCTTGATCTCCAGCATCAGCGCCTGGAAGCGATCGACCTGCGTCTGCACGGTCATCTGCACCGTTTGCAGCGAGGCGAAGAAGTCGTTGTATCCGGCGGCGGCCAGCGAGGGGGCAGTCAGCATGGGGGCTCCTGTTGAGGCTTGAAGGAAGGCGCGGGACGCCAGCGCCATGCGCGCGGCCCGGTCCCGTCGCAGTGTCCGCATCGACCGCAGGCCCGGCCGGCGCCGGGCGAAGGCCCGTCTGCGCATGCGAACGCGCGCTGCGCCGATCGCAACCGCCACCCCGCCCGCCACCGGTTCGCGGTCACGGACGCCGCTTCGTGTCACCGACCTCTCACCGCTGACCCGCGCCCTAGCCTCCGCATCGTCAACAAGAAGGAGCTGACTATGTCGGTGAATGGTGTCAACGGAGTGGGCGGCCCCAGCCCCTCGACGCCCGGCAGCACGCCGGTGCCGCCCAGCGATGACGGCGGCGGCGACATCACCCAGTCCAAGGCCTTCCAGCAGGTGGTGAGCGGCATCTTCCAGGGCGGCCAAGGCATGATGAAAGACGCGCTGGGCAAGTTCTTCGAGGAAGAAGAGCCCGACGAGGACGACCCCGACGCGGAGCCGCTGTGATGCGGGCGCCCGACTTCCAGCGCCGCGCGCTCGCGGCCTGCGTGGCGATGGCCGTCGCGGGCTCGGGCAGCGCGCCCGCGACGCTGCTGGCGCAGGACGCGCGCGGCGCGGCACCAGCCGCGTCCAACGTGTCCGCGACGTCCGCCGCCTCCGCCGCATCCCCGATGGCGCCCGCTCCGGCGGGCACCTCCGCGGCCAAGCCCCGCACCCGCGCGGCCACCAGCGACCGCCGCCTGGAGCGCCGCTTCGTCTACCGCGCCGAGAGCCGCCGCCTGTCCGACGTGCTGCAGGACTTCGCCGCGAGCCAGGGCGTGCCGGCGGTGGTCGGCGATGGCGTCGACGGCGTGGTCAACGCCAGCTTCGACAGCTCGCCGCCGGTCTTCCTCAGCGCCATCGCCAAGGCCTACGGCCTGATCTGGTACGACGACGGCACCGCGCTGTACTTCTATCCGGCGCGCGCGGTGCAGAGCCGCATGTTCCGGCTCAAGGGCTACAGCCGGCGCGAGGTCACCGAGCTGCTGAACTCGCTGAACCTGGGCGACAAGCGCTACCCGCTGCGTTTCAACGACGCGCAGCGCACGCTGCTGGCCTACGGTCCGCCGCGCCACATCGACCTCATCGCGCAGGCGCTGGACTCGCTGGACCTGGGCGCCGCCGAGGGCAACGAACGCGTCGTGCGTGTCTTCCCCCTGCGCTTCGCGTCCGCCAACGACCGCCTGCTCGGCGAAAGCAACGTGCCGGGCGTCGCCTCCATCCTGCGCAACCTCTACGCCGCCCAGAGCCTGCAGCCCGACACCGTGAGCGGCCAGCCGGCCAATCCGGTCGACCAGAAGATCAAGGCGATGCAGTCGATGTACGGCGCCGGCAAGCTGGTGCCGGAACTGCCCTCCGCCGGGCAAGGCCACGGGCCGGGCGGCGGCGCCGACAAGCCGGGGCAGAGCGCGCGCACGCTCAAGAGCCCCGTCAACTTCGAGGAGGACCAGCCCCGCTTCGAAGCCGACGAGGGCACCAACGCCGTCATCGTGCAGGGCCGCGCGTACCGCATGCGCGAGTACGAGGCGCTGATCCAGCGCCTGGACCAGCGCCCGGTGCTGGTCGAGCTGCAGGCCATGATCATCGACGTCAGCGAGGACAACGCGCGCTCGCTGGGCATCGACTGGTCGGTGCAGGGCAACCGCGGCCAGTTGTCGGTGACCTCGCCCGGTGGCGGTCCGCCGCAGACCGGCGGCGGGCAAGGGATGCTGGGCAATGGCACCTACACCATCGGCACGCTGGTCGCGGATGCCGGCCGGCAGCTGATGCTGCGCATCAACGCGATGCAGGGCGAAGGCAAGGCCCGTGTGGTCTCCAAGCCCTCGGTGCTGGGCGTCGCCAACCGGCCCGCGGTGATGAAGGAGAAGCGCGTGGCCACGGTGCGCGTGGCCGGCAACCTCGATGCGAAGCTCTACCAGATCGAGGCCGGCACCCTGCTCCAGGTCACGCCGCAGGTGGTGTCCAGCGGCGGCGTCAACCAGATCAAGCTCTCGCTCTACATCGAGGACGGCAACTTCGAGGCCACCTCGGTCGACGCGGTGCCGGTGCTCAAGAAGACGGAGATCCGCACCGAGGCCCATGTGCGCGAAGGCGAGAGCCTGCTCATCGGCGGCCTGATGGTCGAGGCCAGCACGACCAGCAGTCCGGCGTGCCGCTGCTCAAGGACGTGCCGCTGGTCGGCGGCCTGTTCCGATGGAGCGGCAGCCGCGCCACGCGCACCGAGCGCCTGTTCCTGATCACGCCCAAGCTGGTCGGCGGCAACGCCGCGCCCGCCCTGTCGCAGCCCCCGGCCGGCGACGTGGATCCGGGCGCGCCGACCGCGCCGCTGGCCCGTTGAAGCGCCCCGTCCGCCACCCCGCGCAGGCATTCGCAATCCATGAAACAGCTTCGTGTCCTGACCGGCGTGCATGCGGGGGTCCACCTACCGTTGAGCGCATCGACATACCGCATCGCCGCGGACGAGCAGGCCGACATCCAGCTCGTCGACTGGCACGCGGAACCCCTGATCCTCGAACTCACGGAGAACGGTCAAGTGCTGGTCCTCGCCGCCCCGCTGAACGGCTCGCTGAATGGCTCGCCGATCGCCACGCCCGGCGCCACGCTGAACGCAGCGTCCGGCGCCGCCGTGGACGATGCCGCCGCGCGGCCGCGTCGACCGCCAGTGCGGACGCGATGTCCGCGCAGGGCTCACCGAGCGTGATGCCCGACCAGTTGCCGAGCTTCATGCGCCAGGCCGAGTCGGCACGACGCTGGAATCGCCCCGGCGTGCGCCTGGCGCTGGGCAGCGCCGCGACGATCCTGGCGCTCGGGCTGATGGGCCAGTTGCTCTGGCATGCCCGCGAGGCGATCGCGGCGCAGTACCCGACGGCCAAGCCGGCGCTGGTTTCGGTGGCGCAGGCGCTGGGCCAGGAGATCAAGCCCTGGCAGCACATCGAAGCCTTGAGCGTCGAAAGCAGCAGCCTCAATCCGGCCGCGCCGCCAACCACTACCGCTTCAGCATCAGCCTGCGCAATCGCAGCAATTGGGAAGTGGCGCAGCCGTGGGTGGACCTGAGCCTGACCGACGCGAGTGGCGTGCTGGTCGTGCGCCGCATGCTCTCGCCGGCCGAGATGCAGGCCGGCCGCGTCGCGCTGCCGGCCGGCGCCGACCAGCAGCTGCAGCTGGTCTTCGACAGCGGCGCGCAGAAGATCAGCGGCTACTCGGTCGAGCTCTTCTATCCCTGACCGGGGACACGGGCCACCGCCCGAACGATCCTTCTCCCTCTGATGGGCGCCGCGCAGGCGCCCTTCTTCTTTGGCGACCCCAATGGGAGGCCGCAAAGAAAAAACCCGGCTTGCGCCGGGTTCGGAGGGCTCGACGAACCGGACCCGAAGGTCCGGTCATCGTTCAAGCTCAGGGCTTGTTGCCGGTCGGGAAGGGCCAGGCGGCTTGCGGGCTCAGCGCGGTCTTCGCAGCCGGGGCCGGCGCAGCGGCAGGCTTGGCAGCGGGGGCAGCGGCAGGCTTGGCAGCAGCCTTCTTCGGTGCAGCGGCCTTCTTCGGAGCAGCAGCCTTCTTGGCAGCCGGCTTCGCAGCAGGCTTGGCGGCGGCCTTGGGGGCAGCCTTCTTCGCAGCAGCGGCCTTCTTGGCAGGCGCAGCCTTCTTCGCGGCGGGCTTCGCAGCCTTGGCAGTGGCCTTGATCGGCGGCTTCTTGGCGGCGGAGGCCTTCTTGGCCGGCGCAGCCTTCTTGGCAGCGACCTTCTTGGCCGGTGCGGCCTTCTTGGCCGCAACCTTCTTCGCCGGTGCCGCCTTCTTCGCAGCAGCCGCCTTCTTGGCCGGAGCGGCCTTCTTCGCCGGCGCCGCCTTCTTCGCAGCAGCGGCCTTCTTCGCCGGCGCAGCCTTCTTGGCCGGAGCGGCCTTCTTCGCCGGCGCGGCCTTCTTGGCCGGAGCCGCCTTCTTCGCGGCCGGAGCCTTCTTCGCAGCGGCCTTCTTGGCCGGAGCCGCCTTCTTGGCCGGAGCGGCCTTCTTCGCAGTTGCCATTTCAGTTCTCCTTGATCAAGTGGAAATAGCCCTGCCCGTCATCAACCGGTTGATGCCGGTGCAGGTATTCACCGCCCACGACGCGCGGGAGTTGCGCTCCGCGGTGCGGTGAATCGGGTTGCGGTGCGTCTCCGCCGCTTCTATGTCGGTCGGTCGGCGCATCGCCAAGCTTGATCTCTTCTTCAACAAACAATGCTCGAGGGTCACTCCGCCTCGGACTTCATCAGTCCCAGGACAGCGCGCCGCCCGATTGGTATTCGATCACTCGCGTTTCGAAGAAGTTGCGTTCCTTCTTCAGGTCAATCATTTCGCTCATCCAGGGGAACGGGTTTTCCTCGTTCGGGAAGAGCGCTTCCAGGCCGATCTGCGTCGCGCGACGATTCGCGATGTAGCGCAGGTAGCCCTTGAACATGGCCGCGTTCAGGCCCAGCACGCCGCGCGGCATCGTGTCCTCGGCGTAGCGGTACTCGAGCTCCACGGCCTTCTGGAACAGCGCCTTGATCTCCGCGCGGAATTCAGGCGTCCACAGGTGCGGGTTCTCGAGCTTGATCTGGTTGATCAGGTCGATGCCGAAGTTGCAGTGCATCGACTCGTCGCGCAGGATGTACTGGTACTGCTCGGCGGCACCGGTCATCTTGTTCTGGCGGCCCAGCGCCAGGATCTGCGTGAAGCCGACGTAGAAGAACAGGCCTTCCATCAGACAGGCGAAGACGATCAGCGACTTGAGCAGCGTCTGGTCGTTCTCCGGGGTGCCGGTGACGAAGTTGGGATCCATGATCGCGTCGATGAACGGGATCAGGAATTCGTCCTTGTCGCGGATCGACTGCACCTCGTGATAGGCGTTGAAGATCTCGCTCTCGTCCAGGCCCAGCGACTCGACGATGTATTGGTAGGCGTGGGTGTGGATCGCTTCCTCGAAGGCCTGGCGCAGCAGGAACTGGCGGGCTTCGGGGGCCGTGATGTGGCGGTAGGTGCCCAGCACGATGTTGTTGGCGGCCAGCGAATCGGCGGTCACGAAGAAGCCGAGGTTGCGCTTGATGATTCTGCGTTCATCGTCGGTCAGACCGTTCGGGTCCTTCCACAGCGCGATGTCGCGGGACATGTTCACTTCCTGCGGCATCCAGTGATTCGCGCAGGTGGCGAGGTACTTCTCCCACGCCCACTTGTACTTGAACGGGACCAGCTGGTTGACGTCGGTCTGGCCGTTGATGATGCGTTTGTCGGCGACGTTCACACGGCGCTCGCTCGCGTTGGCGATCGACGAGGCAGAAGAGGACACCGAACCCGCCGCGGAGGCGGCGGCATCACGCGCGACGGCTTGCGTCGCTGCGTGGATCGATGCGCCCGACTGCGGCGCGTTGCTCGAAGGTTGACGGTCTTCTTCCCAAACCAGCATGGTGGTCTTCCTATGGTCGCGGATTATCGGAGTGTTGTGTTCAAACACAAAGGACTTCTTGACTTTGACGCCGCTTCGCTGTTGCTGGTCCGCATCGCATTCGACGCGTCGGACCACGTGCGTCGCATCTCCTGATGAGTGCGATGCCGCGCGATCACGACACGCGGCGGGAGCCGGAGCGGACGTCCGATCAAGCATTCATCGATCGCTCGCGAGGCCGGGCGGAAAAAACGCCGATCGCCGCGAACATCGATGAACACTCGCATCGCGAGCGTCGGAGGTGTCGACGCATGACGTCGACACCTCCTGTTTCGATTACTGGCAGGCCTCGCAACCGGGGTCGTCGATGGCGCAGAACTTGACGTCCGTCGCCGGCGACACGGCGCTCAGATCCGGCGAGACCGAAGTCTCGATCGCGCGACGGCAACCGGTGCCGCCGCGACCGGCGCGGCGCTCAGGCCACCGATGCCGCTGCTCACCGCGTTGAGCTGGCCGGCGTTCTGCACGGTGCTCTTCTCGGCATGCGTCGCGCCCATCGTGCGGAGGTAGTAGGTGGTCTTCAGGCCACGCTGCCACGCCAGCTTGTAGGTCTCGTCCAGGCGCTTGCCCGAGGCACCGGCCATGTAGATGTTCAGGCTCTGCGCCTGGTCGATCCACTTCTGGCGGCGCGCGGCGGCTTCCACCAGCCACACCGGATCCACTTCGAACGCGGTGGCGTACAGGTGCTTGAGTTCCTCGGGCACGCGGTCGATGCGGCGCAGCGAGCCGTCGAAGTGCTTGAGGTCCATGACCATCACGTCGTCCCACAGGCCCAGCTTCTTGAGGTCGCGGACCAGGTGCTCGTTCACCACGGTGAACTCGCCCGACAGGTTGGACTTCACCGACAGGTTGCCGAAGCAGGGCTCGATCGACGCGTCGACGCCGATGATGTTGGAGATCGTCGCGGTCGGCGCGATCGCCACGCAGTTGCTGTTGCGCATGCCGTCACGGGCGATCTTGGCGCGCAGCGCGTCCCAGTCCAGCGACGACGAGCGGTCCACGTCGACGTAACCGCCGCGGGCTTCGGCCAGCAGGTTCAGCGAGTCGATCGGCAGGATGCCGCGGTCCCACAGCGAGCCGCGGTAGCTGCTGTAGCGGCCACGCTCGGCGGCCAGTTCGGTCGAAGCCCAGTAGGCGTGATAGCAGACGGCTTCCATCGAGCGGTCGGCGAACTCGACCGCGGCGTCGGAGGCGTAGGGCACGCGCAGCTGGTACAGCGCATCCTGGAAGCCCATGATGCCCAGGCCCACCGGACGGTGGCGCAGGTTGGAGTCGCGCGCCTTCTTGACCGCGTAGTAGTTGATGTCGATGACGTTGTCGAGCATGCGCATCGCCGTCGACACCGTCTTCTTCAGCTTCTCCTGGTCGATCTTGCCGTCCTTCAGATGCTGCGACAGGTTGACCGAGCCCAGGTTGCAGACCGCGATCTCGTTGTCGTTGGTGTTCAGCGTGATCTCGGTGCACAGGTTGGACGAGTGCACGACGCCGACATGCTGCTGCGGCGAGCGCACGTTGCAGGCGTCCTTGAACGTGATCCAGGGATGGCCCGTCTCGAACAGCATCGTCAGCATCTTGCGCCAGAGGTCGCGGGCCGGCATGCGCTTGTGCAGCTTGAGCTCGCCGCGGTCGACCTTGGCTTCATAGGCCGTGTAGGCGACCTCGAATTCCTTGCCGAACAGGTCGTGCAGGTCCGGGCAGGTGGACGGGCTGAACAGCGTCCAGTCGCCGCCTTCGATGACGCGCTTCATGAACAGGTCGGGAATCCAGTTCGCCGTGTTCATGTCGTGGGTGCGGCGCCGGTCGTCACCGGTGTTCTTGCGCAGCTCGAGGAATTCCTCGATGTCCAGGTGCCACGTCTCCAGGTAGGCGCAGACGGCGCCCTTGCGCTTGCCGCCCTGGTTCACCGCGACGGCGGTGTCGTTGACCACCTTCAGGAACGGGACCACGCCTTGCGACTTGCCGTTCGTGCCCTTGATGTGCGAGCCCAGCGCGCGCACCGGCGTCCAGTCGTTGCCCAGTCCGCCAGCGAACTTGGACAGCAGCGCGTTTTCCTTCAGCGCTTCATAGATGCCGTCCAGGTCGTCGGCCACCGTCGTCAGGTAGCAGCTCGACAGCTGCGAGCGGCGCGTGCCCGAGTTGAACAGCGTCGGCGTGGAGCTCATGAAGTCGAAGGTCGACAGGACTTCGTAGAACTCGATGGCTCGGGCTTCGCGGTCGATCTCGTTCAGCGCCAGGCCCATGGCCACGCGCATGAAGAAGGCCTGCGGCATCTCGATGCGGGTGCCGTCCACATGCAGGAAGTAGCGGTCGAACAGCGTCTGCAGGCCCAGGTAGTCGAACTGCAGGTCGCGCTCGGCCTTCAGCGCGGCGCCCAGCTTGGCCAGGTCGTACTGCTGCAGCTTCTCGTCCAGCAGCTCCGCCTGCACGCCCTTCTTGATAAAGCCGGGGAAGTAGTCGGCGTACGCGGTGGCCATCTCGGCCTGCGTGACCTCGCGGCCCAGGATCTCCTTGCGGATCGTGTGCAGCAGCAGGCGGGCGGTGGCCCGGGTGTAGCCCGGGTCCTTCTCGATCAGCGTGCGCGCGGCCAGGATGGCGGCCTTGTAGACCTCGTCCATCGGAACGCCGTCGTACAGGTTGCGCTTGGTCTCGGCCAGGATCGGATCCGGCTTGACGTCGGCGCCCAGGTTCTCGCAGCTCGACGAGATCAGCGCCGCCAGCTTGTTCAGGTCGAGCGGCACCCGCACGCCGTTCTCGACCACCGAGATGCCGGACTCCAGCACCGCGGCCTGGCGCTGCTCGCCCTGGGCGGCGCGCTCCTGGGTGCGGCGCTCGCGGTACAGCACGTAGGCGCGCGCCACTTCATGGTGGCCGCCGCGCATCAGCGCCAGCTCGACGTGGTCCTGCACGTCCTCGATGTGGAAGGTGCCGCCGGCCGGGCGCGAGCGCAGCAGCGCGCGCGTCACCGAATCGGTCAGCGCGTCGACGGTCTCGCGCACGCTGGCGGACGCCGCACCGCTGGTGCCGTGCACCGCGAGGAAGGCCTTCATCATCGCCACGGCCACCTTGCTCGGCTCGAAGTGCACCACCGCGCCGTTGCGGCGGATGATCTGGTGCTGCGGGAAGCTGGCCGAAGCGGCGGCGGACTCGCGCGGAGCCTGGGCCAGGCCCGTTTCAGCGGTCGGTGTGGCGGCGACAGTCTGCATGGGATCCTCGTCTGTTCTGGTGTCTGGAAAAACAAAAAAGCTTCGCCCGGCCCGGCTTGTCCGAAGGGCCCGGCGATCAGGGGGTCAGGTGATGTTGGCGATGCTGCTGATGCGCCCGGACTTGGGATTCCCGGTCCTCCGACCAAGGGGTCGGCAGCGCGGGCAAGACGTCTGAGGGAGCATTCATCGCCGTGTTTGCGAAGTCAGCAGGATAGCATGCAAAACACTATATCTAGTGGTCGCAGCACCTTCAAGGAACTAGCGGTAGCGTCATCGCCCTTGACGTCCGCCA
>NZ_VOSR01000729.1:0-2778 GCF_007997345.1 Mitsuaria sp. TWR114 | reverse complement strand
CGTCGCCAGCAGCGCCAGCGGCACCGCGATCACCCAGGCGAGCGCCAGCCCGACCGTCGCCATCGCCACGGTGCGCCAGGTGTCGGCGGCGAGCATGGTCAGGAACTCGAGGTCCACGCGCGGCGTCAGGAACTGCCCCGCAAAGCGCATCGTCGCGCGCAGGCTGCGCTCGTCCAGCAGCTCCCAGGGTCGGAACTCGCACCAGACCAGCAGCGGCCACAGCACGACCAGCACAGCCACCACGAGCCCGACCCGCCGAGCGGCCGCCGGGTCGCGCCGCCACGGCGCCGTGGCCGTCGATGACAACGCGCGGTCAGTGCCACCTCCGCCGCCACGACCACTTCCTGGGCCGTCGTGCCGTTCGGCGCTGCCGGCGTTCATCGGCACATCGCCTGCGGCGGTGCGGCGGTCATCGGCGCGTCGTCGGGCGTCGAGGGGGATTCATTCAGCAGGTCGGCGTAGATCTCGTCCAGCTGGCGGGCGCCGAGGCCCTGCGGCGGGCCGTCGTAGACGAGTCGGCCCTGGCGCAGCGCGATCACGCGCGGGAACAGGCGGCAGGCGAGATCGACCTGATGCAGGCTGCACACGAGGGTGCGGTCCTGGGCGCGCGCGGCGTCCTGCAGGACGGCGAGCACCCGCTGCGCGCGCTGCGGATCGAGGGCCGAGAGCGGCTCATCGGCGAGCCAGAGCCGTGCCTGGGACACCAGCAGTCGCGCCACCGCCACGCGCTGGCGCTCGCCGCCGGAGAGTTGGTCCACGCGCGACCAGAGCCGGGCGCCGAGCTCCAGCCGGTCCAGCGCGTCGAAGGCCAGCCGGGCCTGGGCCTGGTCGGGGCTGAACAGCATGCGCAAGCTGCGGGCCACCGAGGCACCGGGCAGCCGACCGGCCAGCACGGCGGTCACGACGCGCTGGCGTGGGGGCAGCGGTGGGTGCTGCGGCGCCAGCATCAGCGTGCGGCGCAGCTGGTGGCGTGCGCGTGAGGACAGCGCCCAGCCGTCCTGGCCGCCCAGGCGCAGCGTGCCAGCGGCGGGGCGCGAGGCCAGGGCCAGCGCATGCAGCAGCGAGGTCTTGCCGGCGCCCGAGGCGCCGATCAGTGCGACCTGCTCGCCGGGCTCGATCCGCAGCGACAGCGGCTCGATCAGCGTGCGCGCGCCGCCTGCAGTCGCAGGCCCTCCAACACCAGCAGGGACATCGCGCTCGTCTCAGCTCACTTCAGCAGGCCGGCGTTCTCGGCGGCCGCCTTGATGCCGGCGTAGTTCTCCGGCTGGGTTGGCACGAACTTTGTTGCGCGCTGCAGCTCGAGGATCTCCTTGCCTTCCGGCGTCGAGGGGCTCAGCTTCAGGAAGGCGGCCTTGAGCTTTTCCTTCGTCGCGGCGGGCAGGTCGGCGTGGACGCTCCAGTTGTAGTCGTAATACGGCGGGGTGGTGAAGAACACCTTCAGGGTGCCGGTGTCGACCTTCTTCTCGGCGACCAGTTTTTCCCAGACGGAGATGTTGAGCGCGCCGGCGTCGACCTTGCCGGACGCGACTGCGGCGACGGTGGCGTCATGCGCGCCGGAGAAGGAGATGCGTTTGAGGTCGGTATCGGGATTGATCTTCGCGGCGAGGAGGAAGGAGCGCGGCATCAGGTGGCCGGAGGTCGAGGAGGCGGAGCCGAAGCTAAGCGTCTTGCCTTTGAGGTCCTCGAGCTTGCGGATGCCGGACTGGGTATCGGTGATGAACACGGAGCGGAATTTTTCGTCTTCCTCGCGTTGCACGAGGGGGACGATCTTGCCGCCGGAGCGCACGTTCGCCTGCACGAAGGTGAAGCCACCGAACCAGGCCAGTTCGACCTTCTTGTTGGCGAGGGCTTCGACGGCGGCGGCGTAGTCGGTGACGGGGGTCCATTCGACCTTCACGCCGAGTTCCTTTTCGAGGTACTTGCCGAGCGGCGCGAACTTGCGCGCCAGTTCGGTTGGTGACTCGTCGGGAATGGCGGTCACGCGGAGGACCTGGGGCGGAGTCTGAGCCTGCGCGGAACCGATGCCGCTCGCGATGATCAGCGAGGCGGTGGCGATCCCCTGCAGCGCACGGCTGACATGGTGGAAGAGGCTGGACATCAGGGAGCTCCTGGGGGTGAGTTATCCGCAGTCAAAGAACTGGCTGCCCGAGCGGCGGCCGCATGAGCCAGCGCCAAGAGGACTGCCGGCAGTCAAAGAATTTGCCGCCCTTAGGGCGGCCGCAGTAGCCAGCGACATCGGATGGCCGTTGCGAGCGGCCCGAGGTTGCGCCGAGGAGCGGAGCCGTACTGTCGTACGGCGAGCACCGCAGGCGCAAGATCGGGCCGCGCAGCCGGCCAGCCGATGTCGCTGGCGGAGGGGCGTGGGGGTCGAACCCACCCAACGGCGCATGGCGCCATTCACCGGATTTGAAGTCCGGCCGATCCACCGGGGTCGTTGCCTCTCCGTTGTTGGGGTGTGGGGTGTTCGATGAACAACTGGCAGTCGTTCCGCAGCCGATGGGCGTCGCCCACGCGCCGGAGCAGTCCGACCTTGTCGAAGAACTCCAGCACCTGGATGGCGCGCTTGCGGCCCAGGCCGCTGCGGTCGCGGAACTCCGCGGCCTTCACGTCGCCGTCGGCTGCGGACTCCCTGGCGATCCCTGCCAGTGCCTGGATCGCCGGGGGCGCATGGTACAGGTCCTTCACCACCTGGAACAGTTCCCCGCGCTGGGCCAGCCGTGCCAGCGTCGTGCGCACCAGCGCCTCGGGCTCGCCGGCCTCCTTGGCCAGGTCGCGGGC
>NZ_VOSR01000728.1:0-4612 GCF_007997345.1 Mitsuaria sp. TWR114 | reverse complement strand
GCTCGCGGGCGCGCTGCTCGGCCACGCGCAGGCGCGCCGAACCGTCGAGCAGCTGGAGCTGCTTCGCCTGGGTCTCGGTGTCGACGGTGGCCGGCTGGGTCGGGGTGGGGATGTGGGGATGCTTCTCTGAAAACGAGCGTTGCTGCATGTGGACTGCCTTGACTGCAATACGCTCCCTCGCCTCCGCGAATCGGGCGATTGTCTCGACCACGACGCGCGGGTCAAGTAACAGGAGGTGATCCGGGTTGTCCGCCGCGATCAGGCGTGCAGCACCACGAGCAGCGCCGTCGCCGCCTTCTTCGACAGGTTGCGGATCGCGTGCGCGCCGTCCACGGCGTAGCGCGCGGTCTCGCCGCTCTTGACGAGCTGGCGGCTGCCGCCGGCCGTGACCTCGAGTTCACCGGCCAGCACGCTCAGGTGCTCGCGCGAGCCGGGCTCGTGCGCGGCGGACTCGAGGGCGCCGCCGGGCTGCACCATCAGCTCGTACCACTCGAAGTTGCCGGCCAGGTCGATGGGGCCGAGGATGCGCAGCCGGCACAGGCCGTCCGGGCTCGACAGCGCTGGCGTCGCGTGCGAGGCGACCACCTCGATCGGCGGGGCGGCGGGCCGCTCGCCGCCCAGCAGCTCCGACAACTCCACCCGCAGCGCATTGGCAAGCCGCCACACCACGGCCACCGTGGGATTGGCCTGGTTGCGCTCGATCTGCGAGAGCATCGACTTGGAGACGCCCGCCCGCCGCGACAGCTCGTCCAGCGACAGGCCCTGGGCTTGCCGCAGCGCCTGCAGCGTCGCGCCCACGCGGGGAGGTTCCAGTTTTTCGGAAGGATTGGCGGACATCTGAGGCGGGCGAGGGCGTTCCGGGGTGGAAGAAGGCGCCTTGACCGGCCTCCGCTCTTCCTTGATACTGCACGGCTGTTCGATATAACGAACGCGTTCGATTTAACGGATTGTGCCGCAGGAGCACCGCATGACCAACATCGCCTCCCCGTCCACCGACGACTTCTATCGCCACCTGCAGAACGAGCTGCAGGGCATCCGCGACGCCGGCCTCTTCAAGAGCGAACGCATCATCACCAGCCCGCAGGGCGCCGTCGTCAAGACGCGAGACGGGCGCGAGGTCCTCAACCTGTGCGCCAACAACTACCTGGGCCTGTCCTCGCATCCGAAGGTGGTGGAGGCCGCCCACGAGGCGCTGCGCACCCATGGCTACGGCCTGTCGTCGGTGCGCTTCATCTGCGGCACGCAGGACATTCACAAGGAACTCGAGCAGCGCCTGGCGCGTTTCCTCGGGACCGAGGACACCATCCTCTACGCCGCCGCCTTCGACGCCAACGGCGGGCTGTTCGAGCCGCTGCTGGGCGAGCAGGACGCGATCATCAGCGACGAGCTGAACCACGCGTCCATCATCGACGGCATCCGCCTGTGCAAGGCCAAGCGCTTCCGCTACAAGCACAACGACATGGCCGACCTGGAGGCGCAGCTGACCGCGGCCCGCGCCGCCGGCGCGCGTCACGTCATGGTCTTCACCGACGGTGTGTTCTCGATGGACGGCACGATCGCGCAACTGGACAAGATGCGCGAGATCACCGATCGCTTCGGCGCGCTGCTGGCGATCGACGAATGCCATGCCAGCGGCTTCATGGGCAAGACCGGCCGCGGCACCCACGAGTACCGCGGCGTGTTCGGCAAGGTCGACATCATCACCGGCACGCTGGGCAAGGCGCTGGGTGGCGCGTCGGGCGGCTTCACGACGGGGCGCAAGGAAGTGATCGAGCTGCTGCGCCAGCGCTCGCGGCCCTACCTGTTCTCCAACACGGTGGCGCCGAGCATCGTCGGCGCGTCCATCGCGGTGCTGGACCTGCTGGAAGGGAGCACCGCGCTGCGCGACAAGCTCGAGGCCAACACCGCCTTCTTCCGCGAGGCCATCCAGCAGGCGGGTTTCCAGATCAAGCCGGGCACGCATCCGATCGTGCCGGTGATGCTGTTCGACGCGGTCAAGGCGCAGCAACTGAGCGCGCGGCTGCTGGAGCTGGGCGTGTATGCGGTCGGCTTCTTCTATCCGGTGGTGCCCAAGGAGCAGGCCCGGGTGCGGGTGCAGATCTCGGCGGTGCACGAGCGCGAGCACCTGGAGCGGGCCGTGGCCGCGTTCGCGCAGGCGGGCCGCGAGCTGGGACTGGTGAAGTAAGGCGCTGAGAAGAAGATCCCCATGACGACCAAGATCCTGTTGATCGGCGCGAACGGCCAGATCGGTTCCGAACTGGCGGTGGAGCTGGCCAAGCGCCATGGCAACGCCAATGTCATCACCAGCGACGTCGCCCCGCAGGGCCGCGTGCCGCAGCTGACCCACGAGATGCTGGACGTCACCGATGCGGCGGCGCTGGCGGCGGTGGTCAAGCGGCACGGCATCACGCAGATCTATCACCTGGCCGCGGCGCTGTCCGCCACGGGCGAGAAGCATCCGATGTGGGCCTGGGACCTGAACATGAAGGGCCTGCTGAACGTGCTGGAGCTGGCGCGCACGGCGAAGCTGGAGCGCGTGTTCTGGCCGAGTTCCATCGCCGCCTTCGGACCGCAGACGCCCAAGCAGGCCACGCCGCAGACGACGGTGATGGACCCGACGACGATCTACGGCATCTCCAAGCTGGCCGGCGAGGGCTGGTGCCGCTGGTACCACGCCAACCACGGCGTCGACGTGCGCAGCCTGCGCTATCCCGGCCTGATCAGCTGGAAGACGCCCCCGGGCGGCGGCACGACCGACTACGCGGTGGAGATCTTCCACGAGGCGCTCAAGCACGGCCGCTACACCTGCTTCCTGAAAGAGGACCAGGCGCTGCCGATGATGTACATGCCGGATGCGCTGCGCGCGACGATCGAGCTGATGGAGGCACCGGCGGAGCGCATCACCGAGTGGGGCAGCTACAACCTGGCGGGCGTGAGCTTCACGCCGGAGCAGATCGCCGCGTCGATCCGCCGTCGCATCGCGGGCTTCACGATCGACTACGCGCCGGACTTCCGCCAGAACATCGCCGCGAGCTGGCCGCAGTCCATCGATGACAGCGTCGCGCAGCGCGACTGGGGCTGGAAGCTGGGCTACGACCTGGACGCGATGGCCGACGACATGCTGGCCTCGCTGAAGGCGCAGGCCGAGCAGGGCGCTACAGCCGCCCAGGCGGCGCAGGCCTGAGGACGTAGAGTCACGGGCTGTCTTCGTTGCCCTGAACACGCCGTGTCCCGACTCGCTGCTGAATTCCAACGCCTCTACGCCGCCGGCGCAGATGGGGCCTCGCGCGCGCTCGTGCTCGATGTGGGGCGCCCGTCGGATTGGGAGCTGCTTGCCAACGTGTGGCGTGGCGTGCAGCTCGACCTGGCGCTGCCCGCGCCGGGCATCGCCATCGCGGGCGAGAACAGCTATCAGCTGTGGTTTTCGCTGGAGCGCGGCTGCGCGCCTGAGGCGGCCGCCGCCTTCTTCGAGGGCCTGAAGTCCCGATACCTGGCCGGCATCGCGGGCCCGCGCATTCGCTGGCTGACGGAGCCGCCGGTGATGCCGGCCGAAGTCCGGGAAGGGCAATGGTCGGCGTTCGTCGCACCGGATCTCGCGCCGGTGTTCGTCGAGGCGACGTGGCTGGACATCCCGCCCGGCGCCGAAGGGCAGGCGGATCTGCTGAAGTCCTTGAAGTCGATCACGCCGCAGGCGTGGGAGGCGGCGCTGGCGGCCCTCGCGCCGCGCGGCCCGCAGGACGACGCACGCCCTGACGGGCGCTCGGACCGCGCATTGACCGGCGAGGCGACGCCGGAAGCGCCGCGGGTGACGTCGACGCCTGCCGTTCAGTCAGCCAGCCCGACGAACTTCACCGACCCCCGCGCCTTCCTGCTGCACGTCATGAACGACGCGACGCTGCCGATGGCGATGCGGATCGAGGCGGCCAAGGCCTTGCTGCCTGAATCGGGCAAGTCCTGACCGGCTGCTGGCAGCGCCGGTCCGATGTCGGCATCGACCTAATCCCCTCCCACGGGGACGCTCAGAACCGGATCTTCCCGGTCCAGATGTCCTTGTACATGACCCAGTCGCCCATGAAGCTGTAGAGCGGGCGCTTGAACGAGGCGGGCTTGTTCTTCTCGAAGCCGAAGTGCCCCACCCAGGCGAAGGCGTAGCCGCACAGCAGCCCGATCAGGATGAAGCCCCAGCGCTGCGTCGCGAGCGCGTAGGCCAGGAACGCCAGCCCCAGCGTCGAGCCGACGAAGTGCAGTCGGCGGCAGGTGCGGTTGCGGTGCTCGCCGAGGTAGAAGGGATAGAACTCGGCGAAGCTGCGCATCGCCTTGACGCGGTCCGCGCCGGCGTCCGAGTCGCGCGGCGCGTGGGGCAGGGGGCTGGTGCTCATGGGCGTCTCCTGGCGCGGCCCTCGCGGGGCGTCCGCGGGTGAGGGGCTCACCGTACGGCGCTCAGCCGAGCGCCGCCTTCAGCGCATTCAACATCCCTTCCGGCGCCTCGGTCATCAGTGAATGCCCGGCCGGCAGCGTCTGCACCCGCGCGCCCAGCAACTCGGCCAGCTGCTTCGCGCCTTGGGCGGCGTCATCACGTCCTTCGCGCCAAGGATGAGCTCGGTCCGCACGC
>NZ_VOSR01000727.1:0-5628 GCF_007997345.1 Mitsuaria sp. TWR114 | reverse complement strand
CGAGCCGCTGGCCGGCGCGCTGTTCGAGCTCGATCCACACGGCCATCGCGGCCAGGTTCCTCACCGGTTCAACACACGATGACAGCGATTCAACAGCGGGTCTACGGCCACCTGCCCGACGGCCGGCCGGTGCATGAGTTCACGATGGACAACGGGCGCGGCCTGCGGCTGTCGGCAATCACCCATGGGGGCATCGTCACGCGGCTGGAGGTGCCGGATGCGCGGGGCGAATCGGCCAACGTCGTGCTGGGCCTGCCGACGCTCGAGGACTACGTGCTGCGCAATCCGCATTTCGGCGTGATCGTCGGCCGGTATGGCAACCGCATCGCGGGCGCCACCTTCCGGCTGGACGGTGAACGCCACGCGCTGATGGCCAACGACGGCGGCAACTGCCTGCACGGCGGCCCGCGCGGATTCGGCCACCTGCTGTGGCGGGCGGAAGTCGAAAGCGACAGCTGCCTGCGACTGGAACTCGACAGCCCGGCGGGCGACCAGGGCTTCCCGGGCCGGCTGCGGGCGGTGGTGCGGTACCGGCTTGATGACGAGATGGGCTGGGCCATCGAGTACGAAGCCACGACCGATGCGCCGACGGTGGTCAACCTGACGCATCACGACTACTTCAATCTGGCGGGTCGCGGGTCGGTGCTGGGGCATGAGCTGCAGATCTTCGGCAGCCGCTATTGCGAGGTGGACGAAGCGCTGATTCCGACCGCGATCGCGACGGTGGCTGGAACACCCTTCGACTTCCGTGAACCGCGGGTGATCGAGTCGCGGCTGCGCCAAGCGCATCCGCAGTTGCAGCGCGGCAAGGGCTACGACCACAACTGGGTGCTGGACGCGCCCTTCGATGGTCGACTGCACCTGGCGGCGCGGCTGCGCGATCCCGTCTCGGGCCGAAGCATGGAGGTCCTGACCACCGAGCCGGCGATGCAGTTCTACTCCGGCAACTTCCTGGACGGCAGCCTGCTGGGCAGCGAGGGCGCCTTCTATCGGCAGGGAGACGGCCTCTGTCTGGAGACGCAGCACCACCCGGACTCGCCAAACCGACCGGCCAGCCCGGATTGGCCGTCCACGATCCTGCGACCCGGCGAGGTCTATCGCAGCGTGACGCTGCATCGCTTCGGCGCTGCCTGAGCCGGGGCTCGTCCAACGAACGACCGCACCAGGGTGCGGTCGTCGATGACCCCACCGATCACAGCGCGGCGGGCGCGTTGTCGTCTCTTTCGTCGTGGGACGACTCATCGCGCCTGGGCCATGGCTCCACGAGCACGACCGCGGGAGCGGCCTTGACGGTCACGCGCACGCTCCCGTCTTCCTGCAGCTCCCAGAAGAACCGCGTGTCCAGCTTCGCACCCGTCGCCTTGCGGATCTCCTTCGGGACGAGGATCCGGCCATTCATCTCCATGCGGGTCATCGGCACCTGAGTCTCCTGGCGGCCTCAGCGCATGAGTTCAGCGCCGGCCAGCATCAGCCGGATCAGAATGTTCGTGTCGACCGCACACATCATCGGAACGGGTTCATGTCTTCCACGGACACGCTGATGCCGGGTGCGGGCTTCAGCATGCCGGCGAGCTCCTCGAACGTCACCGTCCTGGCAACCACCTGGATGGTCCCGTCCCTCATCAGGACCCAGAGGAACTCGGTTCCCGGCTTGGCATTCACCGCCTGACGAATCTCCCGGGGGACCGTCAGGCGTCCGTTCGCGGACATCGTCGAAATGGGCATGGCCCTCTCCTTGCTAAGTGAGCTGCCCACTCTAAGAAGACGGCCCGTGCAACTCCATGGCCCTCATGTGTCGAGATCGCCTCACGCCGACTTCGACAAGGCAGCGCACTGCCTCCGATGCGGGGCAGCGCGCCGCCACCCGGGTCGTCTCCCGACGCCCGGGTCGGAGCGCCCGCCTCAGGAAGCCACCGGATCCCGCGTCGGACCCTGATCAAGCAGCTCGGGCGCCTGCGCCAGCGCCGGCTCATCGCGCCGGTAGGCCCACCGGTACAGCACCGGCAGCACGAGCAGGGTCAGCGCCGTCGACGACAGGATCCCGCCGATCACCACCGTCGCCAGCGGCCGCTGCACCTCCGCCCCGGTGCCCGTGGCCAGCGCCATCGGCACGAAGCCCAGCGAGGCCACCAGCGCCGTCATCAGCACCGGCCGCAGGCGCGTCAGCGCGCCCTCATGGATGGCCGCGTCCAGCGGCCGGCCCTGTTCCCGCAACTGCCGGATGAAGGCGATCATCACCAGCCCGTTGAGCACCGCCACGCCGCTGAGCGCGATGAAGCCCACCGCCGCCGAGATCGACAACGGGATCCCCCGCAACCACAGCGCCAGCACGCCCCCGGTCAGCGCGAAGGGAATGCCCGAGAACACCAGCAGGCCGTCCCGCGCGTTGCCGAACATCGCGAACAGCAGGGCGAAGACCAGACCCAGCGCCACCGGCACCACCACGCGCAGGCGCTCGCTGGCGGACTGCAGGTTCTCGAACTGCCCACCCCAGCCGAGCCAGTAGCCGGACGGCAGCACCACCTGCTCGCTCACCGCCCGCTGCGCCTGCGCGACGAAGGAACCGAGGTCGCGGCCACGCACATTGGCGCTGACCACCACCCGGCGCTTGCCGTCCTCGCGGCTGACCTGGTTCGGCCCCGGCGCCAGCGACAACTTCGCCAGCGCCGACAGCGGCAGGAAACGCACCGCGCCGTCCGCGCCCTTGGGCAGCGGCACCGGCAGCCGCTCGATCGCCGACAGGTCGGTGCGCAGCGCCTCGGGCAGGCGCACCACGACCGGGAAGCGCCGGTCGCCCTCGAACAGCGTCCCTGCGGTCGCGCCGCCGGTGGCTGTGGCCACCAGCTCCTGCACGTCCAGCAGGTTCAGCCCGTGCCGCGCAACCTGCTCGCGGTCGATGTCCACCGTGAGCACCGGCAGGCCGGTCGTCTGCTCGACGTTGACCTGCGTCGCGCCCTCGATCCCGCCCAGCACCGCGGCGATGCGCGCCGCCGCCGCGTCCAGCTGCGCCATGTCGTCGCCGAAGACCTTCACCGCGACATCCGAGCGCACGCCCGAGATCAGCTCGTTGAAACGCAGCTGGATCGGTTGCGAGAACTCGTAGTTCTGCCCCGGCAGCGTGGCCAGCTCCGCCTGCACGGCTTCGATCAGCGCCTCGCGCGTGCGCCGGGGCTCGGGCCACTGGTCGCGCGGCTTGAGCATCACGTAGGCATCGGAGATGTTGGGCGGCATCGGGTCCGCCGCGATCTCGGCGGTGCCGGTGCGCGAGAACACCCGCTCGATCTCCGGGAACTTCTGCTTGAGCCGCGCCTCCAGCTGCCGCTGCATCGCCACCGATTGCGTCAGGCTGGTGCCCGGCAGCCGCAGCGCCTGCACCGCGAAGTCGCCCTCGTCCAGGCTGGGCACGAACTCGCTGCCCAGCCGCGTCGCCAGCAGCGCGGACAGCAACACGGCCACGACCGCGCCGGTGATGACCACCGGCCGCGCCGCCATCGCGCGGCCCAGCAGCGGCTCGTAGGCGCGATGCGCCCAGGCCATCAGGCGGCTCTCCTTCTCCTGGACCTTGTCGCCGATGAACAGCGCCACCGCGGCCGGGACGAAGGTGATCGACAGGATCATCGCGCCCAGCAGCGCCAGCACCACCGTCACCGCCATCGGATGGAACATGCGGCCCTCCACGCCGGTGAGCGCGAAGATCGGCAGGTACACCACCATGATGATCAGCTGCCCGAACAGCAGCGGCCGGCGCGCCTCCTGCGCCGCGGCGAAGACTTCATGGAAGCGCTCGCCACGCGTCAGCGGCCGGCCCAGTCGCGCCTGCGCATGCGCCAGCCGCCGCACGCAGTTCTCGACGATGACGACCGCCCCGTCCACGATGATCCCGAAGTCCAGGGCGCCCAGGCTCATCAGATTGGCGCTGACCTTCTGGCTGACCATGCCGCTGAAGGTGAACAGCATCGACAGCGGGATGACCATCGCCGTCAGCACCGCCGCGCGCAGGTTGCCCAGGAACAGGAACAGCACCGCGATCACCAGCACCGCACCTTCGACCAGGTTCTTCCTCACCGTGGCGATGGCCTTGTCCACCAGCACCGTGCGGTCGTAGACGGTGACCACCTGCACGCCCTTGGGCAGCGTGGTGGCGACCGCCTTCATCTTGCGGTCCACCGCCTGCGAGACGCTGCGGCTGTTCTCGCCGCTCAGCATGAACACGGTGCCCAGCACCACCTCGCGGCCGTTGTCGGTCGCGGCGCCGCCGCGCAGTTCCTTGCCGATGCCCACCTGTGCCACGTCGCGCACCCGCACCGGCACGCCGCCCTCGCTGCGCAGCACGACCTGGCCGATGTCGGCCAGGCCGCGCAGCTGGCCGGGCGCGCGGATCAGGTACTGCTCGCCGCGCCGCTCGATGTAGCCCGCGCCGACATTGGCGTTGTTGCGCTCCAGCGCCGCCACCACGTCCGCCAGCGTCAGCCCGTGCGAGGAGAGCCGGCCGGGATCGGGCGCGACCTCGAACTCCTTCGCGAAGCCGCCGATCGTGTTGACCTCGGTCACGCCCGGCACCGTGCGGAGCTGCGGCTTGACGACCCAGTCCTGCAGTTCGCGCAGGTCGGTCGGCGTGTAGGGCGTGCCGTCGGCCTTGCGCGCGCCCTCCTCGGCCTCGAGGGTCCACTGGTAGATCTCGCCCAGGCCCGTGGACACCGGCCCCATCGCCGGCGTCAGGCCGTCGGGCAGCTGCTCGCGCGCGGCCTGCAGCCGCTCGTTGACCAGCTGCCGCGCGAAATGGATGTCGGTGCCGTCGCGGAAGATCACCGTGACCTGCGACAGCCCGTAGCGGGACAGCGAGCGGGTCTGCTTCAGCCCCGGCAGCCCCGCCATCGCGGTTTCCACCGGGAAGGTCACGCGCTGCTCGGTCTCCAGCGGCGAATAGCCCGGCGCGCCGGTGTTGATCTGCACCTGGACATTGGTGATGTCGGGCACGGCGTCGATCGGCAGCTTCTGGTAGCTGAAGACCCCCAGCGCCGCCATGCCCAGCACGGCCAGCAGCACCAGCCAGCGGTGCTCGATGGCGAATCGGATGATGCGTTCGAACATGCCGCCTCCGTCAGTGCGAATGGGTCGCCGAGCCCTTGCCGGCCTCGGACTTGATGACGAAGGCATTGCGCGTCGCGACCCGTGTGCCGGGCTTCAGGCCCTCGAGGACCTCGATGCGTTGCCCGTCGGCGCGACCGGTCTTCACCGGCTGCGCGGCGAAGCCCTCGGGCACCCGCACGAAGACGACCGGCCGGTCCTCGACGATTTGCACCGCCTCCGCCGGCACGGTGACCGCGCCGACGTCTCGCCGGTCACCAGGTCCACGTCGACGAACAGGCCGGGTCGCCAGGCGCCGTCCGGATTCGACAAGGCGATCCGCGCCTGCGCCGTGCGGGTCTGCCCGCCGATCAGCGCGCCGACGTAGGTGACCGTGCCCGGCGCCGACTGTTCGAAGGCGGTGGCGCGCACCACCGCGCGCGCGCCCACGCGCACCTTGGCCAGGTCGGCGGCGGGCACGTCGATCCGCGCCCAGACGGTGCGCAGGTCCGACAGCACGAAGGCGCTGGCGTCCTCCTTGACCTGCTCGCCCAGCGCCAG
>NZ_VOSR01000726.1:0-1354 GCF_007997345.1 Mitsuaria sp. TWR114 | reverse complement strand
GCGAAGGCGCGCTCGATGTCCGGCGCCAGGTAGTGGTCGGTGGCCATGGCGGGGCAGCGCTCGCGCAGCAGGGCGTGCATGTCCTCCAGCGGCGCCGAGCTGCGCAGCGGGCGCAGGAACTCGATGCCCTGGGCCGCGGCCAGCAGCTCGATCGCGACGATGTGCGCCGTGTTGTCGAGCATCGGGCCCAGGCGGCGCGCGCCGAAGGTCGCCATCGAGACGTGGTCCTCCTGGTTGGCCGAGGTCGGCAGGCTGTCGACGCTGGCCGGATGGGCGAGCGACTTGTTCTCGCTGGCCAGCGCCGCGGCGGTGACGTGCGCGATCATGAAACCGGAGTTGAGGCCCGCGTTCTCGGTCAGGAAGGGCGGCAGGCGCGAGACGCCGGTGTCGATGAGCATCGCGATGCGGCGCTCGGCGATGGCTCCGACCTCCGCGATCGCGCAGGCCAGCGCGTCCGCCGCCAGTGCGACCGGCTCCGCATGGAAGTTGCCGCCCGAGATCATCGCGGCCGGGCCGTCGGCCGGCGCGAAGACCAGCGGGTTGTCGGTGACCGCGTTGGCCTCGCGCAGCAGCACGTCGCGGACGTAGCGCGACTGGTCCAGGCAGGCGCCCATGACCTGCGGCTGGCAGCGCAGGCAGTAGGGGTCCTGCACCCGGTCGTCGCCATCGCGATGCGACTGGCGGATCGGGCTGCCAGCGAGCAGCGCGCGGTAGGCCGCGGCCGTCTCGATCTGGCCGGGCTGGCCGCGCACCTCATGGATGCGGGGATCGAAGGGGCCGTCGCTGCCGCGCGCGGCGTCCAGGCTCAGCGCGCCGCTGACGACGGCGGCGGCATAGACGGTCTCGAAGCGCAGCAGGCCCTCCAGCGCCAGCGCGGTCGAGGTCTGCGTGCCGTTGATCAGCGCCAGGCCCTCCTTGGCCTCCAGCACCAGCGGCTTCAGGCCGGCGCGCTCCAGCACCGCGAGCGCGGGCTGGCGCTGGCCGTCGACCAGCATCTCGCCTTCGCCCATCAGCGCCAGCGTCATGTGCGACAGCGGAGCCAGGTCGCCCGAGGCGCCCACCGATCCCTGCGCCGGCACGTAGGGCACCAGGCCCGCGTTGAAGGCGTCCAGGATGCTCTGCACGACGGACTCGCGCACGCCGGAGAAGCCGCGCGCCAGCGAGGCCGCCTTGGTCGCCAGCATCAGCCGCACGACCGGCGGCGCCAGCGGCGCGCCCACGCCCACGCAGTGCGAGCGGATCAGGTTGCGCTGCAGCGCCGCCAGCTCGTCCTTGCCGATGCGCTTGGAGGCCAGCTTGCCGAAGCCGGTGTTGACGCCGTAGACCGGATCGTCGCCGGCCGCGGCGGCCTGCA
>NZ_VOSR01000725.1:0-3407 GCF_007997345.1 Mitsuaria sp. TWR114 | reverse complement strand
GAGGGCCAGCGGCGGTGGCTGGGCGGCTCAGCGCCGCGCGCGGCCTCGGCCGCTGGGCGGCGTCTCGACGACCAGGCCGCCGGTGGTCAGCACCTGCTCGATGTGCTCCGACCACGCGCGGCCGATCTTCAGGCAGCCGCTGTGGTTGAGGTGGATCTCGTTGTGCCAGTCGCCGCTGATGCCGCTGGCTCCCGGCGCGGCCGCGGCCAGCGGCACGGCGGTCGAATCGAACACGAACAGTCCCGGGAACTGCTCCTTGTCCGCCATCAGCGACTTCAGCAGCTGCGCCAGGTGCATCACCATCAGCCGGCTGACCGCGGCCCAGTCGGCCGCCGGGATCGCATAGGCCTTCAGCGCCGGATACAGCCACGGTCCGTGGCCCGCATCCTCCGCGCCGGCCGGCCTCGGCATCGGCACCGCGTAGCAATGCATGAACACCGGCTTGCCGGCGGACGGCCCCTGGTCGCGCAGCGTCAGCAGGTGACGCAGGTTGGCCTTCAGGTAGTCCGCGTAGGTCGCCCAGCCCGGCTCCGAGAAGTAGCGGCCGACCCCCGCCGACGGCGGCCCCCATTCGGTCTGGCGGCGCAGCAGGCGCAGGTGCAGCGGCACCTCGGCGCCGTCGATCTGGGTCGGGGTCTGCGCCGCCTTGATCAGGTCGTTGCCGCCGACGGACAGCAGGATGCCGTCCCACACCGGCGATTCCGGCGCCGTCAGCAGGCGCACGAAGTCCGGCGCGGATTCGAGCTCGACCACCTTGGACAGGCTTTCGCGCTGGCCGGCGCAATTGATCGCGACGGCGGGTTTGGTCAGCACCAGTTCCTGGAGCAGGTTCGCGTGCGCGCTGAGCTTGGCCTGGGCGGTGGAGAACCAGGAGTCCCCTTGGGCCAGCAGGCGCCAGTGGTAGCCCTGCAGGTCGGGCCCGGGGGTGGACTGCAGATCCTCGGGGGCGAAACAGGCCAGGTGATCCAAGAGAAGCTCTCCCTAGTTTGGTGGACGGGTCACACGCGACAGGGTAGGCCGCGTGCATGACAGGCGCACGGCGCCCCGATTGGAGGGCAGGGTCAGTCCTTGCGCCATGCTACAAACCCTGGGCATTGTTGGCCGCGCCGCGAGCCGGTTCCAAGTCCCTCCCCCGGGACTGTTGCGCAAGCCCCACCCCTGTCCCTTCCCTCTGTCCCCTGGCCCTCGCCTCGCTCCTGCATGCCGATCCTCGCCCTGATGCTCAACGCCACCATCTGGGGGCTGTCCTGGTGGCCATTCCGTCAATTCGAGGGGGCGGGCATGCACCCGCTCTGGACCACGGTGATCATGTACGCGCTGTCCTGGGCGGTGGTGCTGCTGAGCCAGCGCGGGGCGGTGTCCGAATGGCTGCGCTCCCCCGGCCTGTGGGTGGTGACGCTGGCGGCCGGGATGACCAACACCGCCTTCAACTGGGGCGTGTCGACCGGCGACGTGGTGCGGGTCGTGCTGCTCTTCTACCTGATGCCGCTGTGGGCGGTGCTGCTGGCGCGGGTGGTCCTGCATGAGCCCTTGACGGCGATGGCGGGGTTGCGGATCGCCCTGGCGCTGGGCGGCGCGCTGGCCGTGCTGGCGCCCGCGGACGGCGGCTGGCCGGTGCCGTCCAGCCTGCCGGACGTGCTGGGACTGTTGGGCGGCATGACCTTCGCGTTCAACAACGTGATGCTGCGCCGCGAGGCCGCCCGCAGCCCGGGGGCGCGGGCGCTGGCGATGTTCACCGGCGGCGTGCTGGTGGCGGGCCTGTCGGCCGTCGCCATGGCGGGCCACGGCCTGGCGCCCTGGCCCTCGCTGCCGGGGGCCGTGTGGCTGCTGCCGCTGGCGGGCATGGCGCTGCTGTTCTTCGTCTCCAACCTGTCGCTGCAGTACGGCGCGGCGCGGCTGCCGGCGAACGTCACGGCGGTCGTGATGCTGACCGAGGTCCCGGTGGCGGCGATCTCGGCGCTGCTGCTGGGCGGCGGCACGCTGGACGGCAAGACGGCGCTGGGCGGTGCGGCGATCCTGGGCGCGGCGATGCTGGCAGCCCTGGAGCGCCACCGCGCCTGATCCGCCGCGCCGCGCTAGGATGCACCCCGGCCCACCCGGCCCCAACGAGGAGGTCCCCCATGAGCGCCAATGGCAAGACTGCCTTCGACTTCGACGCCGTCAGCATCGCTGGTGAGCCGGTCGCGCTGTCGCAGTACCGCGGCCGCGTGCTGCTGATCGTCAACACCGCCAGCGAATGCGGTTTCACCCCGCAATTCAAGGGCCTGGAGGACCTGTGGCGCGACTACCAGGCCCGCGGGCTGGTGATCGTCGGATTCCCGAGCAACGAGTTCGGCGGCCAGGACCCCGGCAGCAATGAGGAGATCGCCTCGTTCTGCCAGCTGAACTATGGGGTCAGCTTCCCGATGATGGCCAAGGTCAAGGTCAACGGCGGTGAGGCGCATCCGCTGTGGCAGTGGCTCAAGGGCGAGAAGCCCGGGATCCTGGGGACGCAGGGCATCAAGTGGAACTTCACCAAGTTCCTGGTCGGGCGCGATGGGCAGGTGCTCAAGCGCTTCGCGCCGAACGACGCGCCGGCGGCGATCCGCGGCGAGATCGAGGCGGCGCTGGGCGGCTGAGCGGCCTCAGCGTCCGGGAAGGCCGGCCGCGACCGGACCGATCCGGCAACGCGGATTTGTCGGACGGCCGACATTCTGGCCGCGCACGACGGCCTGGAGTCCATCGCCATGGAAGACGCACTCGGGCGCATCGCCCACCACTTCGCCCGTTTCGCCGAGATCGACGGCCAGGATGACCCGCTGTACCGCGCCCTCGCGGCGGTCATCGGCGGCGATGCCGCGCTGATGGGCCTGCTCCTGGAGGCGCCGCCGACGCAGCGCCTGCCCGTGCTGCTACTGGCGGCGCTGCATGAGCGGATCCTCGCGGGCGATCCGCATCCGTTGGCGGCGTATTACGCCAGCGTCGGCGGGACGCGCGCGCCCGACGACGCCTTGCCGGCGACGCTGCGGGACTTCATCCAGCGGGAGGACCCGGCGCTGCGCGCGCTGATCCGCACCCGCACGACGCAGACCAACGAGACCGGTCGCTGCGCGGTGCTGCGGCCGGCCCTGCAGGCGCTCGCGACGCGGCTGGGCGGGACGGCGTCGGCGCCGGTGGAACTCGCGCTGTTCGACTTCGGTTGCAGCGCCGGCCTGAACCTGGGCGTCGACCGCTATGCCTATGACGATGGTGTCGAGGTCACGCCGGGCGCGAGCCCCGACGCGCCGGTGATCCGGACGCATTGGCGCGGCGAACGCCCCACCGGCCTGCTGGGCGCGCCGTGCTGGCGGGCGGCGCGGCGGATGGGCGTCGACCTGAAACCGGCCGACCCCGCCGACGAAACCGCCGCTCGCTGGTTGCGCGCCTGC
>NZ_VOSR01000724.1:0-568 GCF_007997345.1 Mitsuaria sp. TWR114 | reverse complement strand
GTGGCCAGCATCAGCGGCCAGCGCGGATGCCGGCGCACCATGTGCGCATGCGGCTCGGCGCCGGGCCTGGGAGCGATCGACCGATCGGGCGCACGCAGCGCACCGTCGCTCTCCACCACGGCGCGCCGCACGCTGCCATCGCCGTAATGCGCGATCCATGCCTCGCGCGCGCGGCCGGCGTTGTCGTCGAAGGCGAGATGCACCGGCAGCGTGCGCCCGTCGCGACCCGCGACATCAGCGTGAGCGCCCCGTCGTCGGGATCGACCGCGAAGCTCGCGAGCTCGTGACTGTCCTCGAACAGCGCGTGCAGCCGCCGTCCGCCCTCGGCCAGATGGAGCCAGGTCGGGCTGCCTTCGAGCGGCGCAGCAAGCCGCGCCCACACGCGACCACCGTTCTCCCGCACCAGCGCGTGAACGCCGCCGCAGTGCGGTCCATATCCGCCGGCGAAGGCGAACGGCACGCCCGGCAGGCGAGCCGGGGCGGACGGGAGGGTGGTCGTCAGGCTCATGGGGCCGCGACTTTACGTGCGCGGCCGCATCGGGGCCACAATCGCCGGTCATGACCAGCT
>NZ_VOSR01000723.1:0-841 GCF_007997345.1 Mitsuaria sp. TWR114 | reverse complement strand
CCGATGGACACGGTGGCGCGGCGCAAGAGGAAGGCGTTGGTCATTGGGGAAGCGACGCATCACGACGTGCAGGCGCCCGGCTTGGGCGGCTCGGCCGGCTGCACGTCCTTGTCGTTGAGCGTGTTGAGGAAGCAGAGGAGGTCGGCGATGTCCTGCTCGGACATCGGCGGCTTGCTGTGGGCGGGGCGGCCGTCCAGCGGCATCTGCGTGTCGATGTTGCCGACGAAGCGCGCGGGCAGGTCGTCGAACTTGCGCACCTGGCCGCCGACGTACTGCGTGGTGATCAGGCCGTAGCCCGGGAAGTCCGGATCGGGCGTGGCCTTGGCCTGGCCGCCGACGGTGGGGTACCAGAGCTCCGGCATCGTGTCGCGCGTGTTGTAGAAGCGGATCGTCTGCTCGAGCGAATGGAAGATGCCGTTGTGGAAGAAGCTGCGCCGCGAAGCGACGTTGCGCAGCGTGGGCGACTTGAACATGCCGCAGAAGCGGTTGCCCGGCGTCGGTGGGTGATCGGTGCGGGCCGGGCCGCACAGGCCGAGGTCGACGTAGCCCGGGTCCGCGTTCACGGGCAGCGCCGCGTTGCGCGGCACGCCGATGGCCTCGTAGGAGAAGTCGGTGAAGAGCGCGGTGCTGCCGTTCAGGCCGGCGCCCTGGTAATGGCACGACGCGCAGTTGCCGCCGTTGGGATCGGCGAAGACCTTCAGCCCGCGGGCCTCGGCCGGCGTGAGCACGCCGCCGATCTTGTTGCCGATGTAGAGGTCGAACTTGCTGGAGTAGGGATGGAAGCTGACGTCCTCGAGCTGGAAGGCCTGCAGCGCCTGGCCCGCGGCGGCGAAGGCGCGGT
>NZ_VOSR01000722.1:0-2935 GCF_007997345.1 Mitsuaria sp. TWR114 | reverse complement strand
CGGAAGCGCTGGTCGGCGCTGTCCTCGTCGGGCGCGAGCCGGCCGCTCAGGAAGGACTCGAGCCAGATCGCGGCCGGCGCTGGCGCGATGCGCAGGTAGCTGAGCCGGAACGCCGCCAGGCGCGACGATGCCTCCGGCGTGTCCGGGCGTGAGGGCAGCGTGGTGTAGTCCGAGAAGTCCGCGCCGCCTTCCCGCCAGGGATGGGGCAGCGGATCCAGGAACGGGTGGCGGTGATCCTGGCGCAGGTCGGGGCTGTCCGGCAGGCGCCGGTCCTCGACCCGCACGCAGGCGGTGTCCCCGAGCGCGGCGCGGTCCGCGGCGGTCGGCTCGACGCCCTTGAAGAACACCTGCCGCACCCGCGCCCCGCCGAGCATCGTCATCAACTCGGACAGCGGCGGCGCCTCGGGGCCGACGACCAGCCCCATCGGCCGGGCCCCGAACAGCTGCACGAAGCGCCGCACCACGTCGGGCGTCAGCGCCGGGCCCAGCATCAGCGTCGGATGGATCCACTGGCGCGTCGGCAACGAGGTGAACAGCTGCCGGCCCCAGTCGAAGGCCTCGGCGGGCAGCAGCAGGTCGAAATCCTGCCGCACCGGATTGACCACCAGCCACACCGGCAGGCGATGCGCCTCGCAGGCCTCCAGCGTGTGCCGCATCGAGGTCGCCATCACCCGCACCGGCTCCATCACCGGCTGCACCTGGCCCTCCGCGCCCAGCACCTGCGCCAGGTGGCGCAAGGCCAGCACCTCCTTCTGTTTGCCATGGAGATAGGGGAAGTACATGGTCTTCGCCTCCAACTGTCTCGATTGAGGGAGGGGCGATGATGATGAGCACTGGCTCATCCGTCAGCAGCGATCCCTTCCATCAATGCGCCAGATCAAGGGACCCGGAAAAATCACAGGCCCCGTCGCGCCAAGAAAAAAAGGGACCGCGTGGCGGTCCCTTGCTGGGCGGGGCGGCCGGCGCGTCGGCCGGCACGAGCGCGGTTCAGGGCGTGCTCTTCGGCTTGGCCGGCTGCTGGGCCTGGCCCATCGCTGCCAGCTCGGCCTCGCTGATGATCTCCATCGCGCGCACCACCTTCTGCACGCCGCGCACGCCGCGAGCGATCTCGGTCGCGCGGGTGGCCTCGCGCTCGGTCACCCGGCCCATGATGTAGACGTTGCCGCGCTCGACGACGACGTAGAACGCGTTGGTGATCAGGTCCTTCGCGTCGACCAGACTGGCCTTGACCTTGGCGGCGATGGCCACGTCGTTGGCGCGGCTGGACAGCGAGCTCAGCATGCCCACGCCCACCTCGTTGAGCACGTTGCCGACGTTCTCCACGCCCTGCGCGATGCGCTCGACCGCGGCGCGGTCCTCGTCATTGCGGGTCTCGCCGGTCAGCAACACCATGCGGTTGTAGCTGTTGACGTTGATGTGCACGCGGTCGCCGAGCTGCTCGCGGATGCGGTTTGCGGTCTTGAGCTCGATGCCCTGGTCCTCGAGCTGCGTGCCGGAGGTGCGCCGGTCGGTCGCCACCATCGCGCTGCCCACCGCCGCGCCGCCGACGATCAGCGGCACGCAGGCGGTCTGCAGCAACGCGCCGCCCAGCGCGGCGGCAAGGATCAGGCGGCGGGTCCGGCGGGAGCTTCGGGTCACGGAGGTCATCGGGAGGTCCTTCAAAGTCGGGAGGAGGGTCATTCGCCCGCGCCGAGCAGCTGCAGGTCGATCGCGTCGCTGAGGCAGTGGGAGAGCAGGCGATGCGCCTCCGCCACCCGCGCGAAGCGGCTGTGCGGCACGCGCAGTTGCACATCGGTGTCCAGCAGCGTGCCGCGCCAGTCGTCGTCCTGCGTGCCGCTGAGCACGATCACGCTCATCTCCTGCGCATGCGCCACCTGCAGCAGTGCGGCGGCCGCGCCGCTGGCCTGCGCCTCGTACAGCAGCAGCAGGTCGCCGGGATGGCCGAAGGTCTGGATCTGGCGCATCAGCGCGGAGGCGGGATCGGCGTAGCCCTGGGCCTGCGCGTCCAGCGCGATGGCGGCCAGGCCCGGGCGCTCCTGCTCGAAGCGGCCCGACAGCAGCGAGGCCATGTAAGTCGCGTCCGCCGCCGAGGTGCCGAGCCCGGCGGTGAGCACGCGGCCGCCGGCGGTGAGCGCGTCCACCATCATCTGCGCCGCGACAGCGAGCGGGCGGGACAGCCCTTCGGCGACCTGGTAGAGCAGGTCCGCGCTCTCGAAGAATTGTTGTTGTATGCGTTGTTCCAACATGAGCGCGGATGATAAAGGGTGCTGCACGGCCATCGGCCGCCGCAGAGCTCAGTGCTCGGCCGGCACGTCGAAGGCCCCTTGCAGCCACTCGACGCGGTCGCCATCGATGGCCACCACGTCGAACCGGCAAGGCGGGATCTCCGCCAGCGTGCGCAGGAAACATGTCGCCGCGAAGATCACCTTCCGTTGCTTGGCCCGCGTCACGCTGGCCGCCGCGCCGCCATGCGCATCGCGCTGCCTGGCACGCACCTCGACGAACACCAGCGTCCCGTCCCGCGCCCACAGGATCAGGTCGACCTCCCCGCCTCGCGCGGACGGCCCGCGCGCGACCCGATAATTGCGCGCCACCAGCCGCAGCCCCTGCCGCCTCAGGTAGTCCAGGGCGCGCTGCTCGGCGCCGGCGCCCCGTGCCTGCGCATCCGCGCCGTCCCGTCCGATGGAGAGTTTCTTGAACATGTCGACGTCCCCGTCCGCCTCGCTGATCGCCGCCGCTTCCGCCGCGGCCGGTCATCAGCAATTCCCGGGCGGCACGCTCTACGTCGTCGCGACCCCGATCGGCAACCTCGCCGACCTGAGCCTGCGCGCGATCCACGTGCTGGGGCTGGTCGACGCCGTCGCCTGCGAGGACACGCGCGTCAGCGCTCAGTTGCTGCGCTGGCTCGGCCTGCACAAGCCGCTGCTGGCGCTGC
>NZ_VOSR01000721.1:0-4222 GCF_007997345.1 Mitsuaria sp. TWR114 | reverse complement strand
CAGCGCGGCGGCGCCGATCGTCCAGGCGCGGCGCACGCCGCCGGTGCGGGGAAGTTCTTCGCGTTCGATCATTTCTTCGCTCCCGCCTCGAAGCCGGATTCGCCGGGGCCGGGTTCCGCGGGCCGGGGCCCGAGGATCAGGCTTTGCGGCTGGTCGCCGATGTTCTGCGCCGCGCGCTCCAGGGCCCGCGCGGCCTGCGACAGGTCGTCCAGCACCGCGCGCTGGCGCGGCTTGTCCGCCGAGCCGACCAGCGACAGCTCCACGCGCCGGAGCGTGCGCTGCAGCTGCGCGGCCGCATCGCCCAGTTGGTCGATCGCGACGGCCTTGCCCTTGTATTCCTCGACCAGCGCGCCGCCCTGCTTCGCGAGCGTGTCCACGTTGCCCAGGGTGTTGCGCCCGGCGACCACCAAGCCGTCGGTGTTCTTCACCAGCGCGGGCAGCGCCTGCGCGGTCGGGCGCAGTTCCCTGACCAGCGCGTTGAGCTCGCCCGAGGCCTCGTTCAGGTGGGCCAGCGTCTGCGACAGCTGCTGCTGGTTGCTGTCGCTGAGCACCTTCTGGATCCGGTCCATGGTCGCAAGCGCGCTGGCCGCCAGCTTCGGGCCGACGTCCTGCAGCTGGTCGAGGAAACCGGGCGCCAGCGGGATGCGCCGCGTCTGCAGCACGCTCTGCCGGGGATCCGCCGGCTCCCTGCCGTCGTCCAGGTCGATGAAGGACAGCCCGGTGATGCCCTGGTAACCGAGCTTGGCCTGCGTGCCCGGCGCGATCGGCGCGTCCGAGTCCACCTCGATGTCGACAAGGATCTGGCGCGGCTGCGCCGGGTCGAAGCGGATCGAATCCACCTTGCCGATCTGCACGCCGCGCAGCTTCACCGGCGCCTTGACGTTGAGCCCCGGCACGCCGGAGGCGGCGACCACGGTGAAGGTCTGCGTGCCGCCGCGGTCGCCGCGGAACCACAGCACGATCACCACCAGCGCCGCGCCCAGCAGCAGCACGAACAGCCCGGTGGCCAATGCATGCGCCTTGTTTTCCATGTGCCCGCCCGAATCCTCTTGTCGTTGTCCTGGTGAAGCCCACCGCCCCCGCGTTCAGGCGGCCAGCTCGTCCCGGTGATGCAGCGCGTCGCGGTAGCTGCGCAGGTTGTCCGCGGCGCAGCGCTCCGCATGCCCGAGGAAGAAGTTGCGGATGAACGGATGCGGCTGGTTCACCACCTGCTCCAGCGGCCCGTGCGCGATCAGGTGCTGGTCCGCGAGCACCGCCACGCGGTCGGCGATCGCGAACAGCGTGTCCACGTCGTGGGTGACCATCACCACCGTCAGCGCCATCTCGCGCTTGAGGCTCTCGATCAGCTGCACGAAGCCCTTGGAGCTCGCCGGGTCCAGGCCCGCGGTCGGCTCGTCCAGGAACAGCAGCTGCGGATCCATGATCAGCGAGCGCGCCAGCGACACCCGCTTGACCATGCCGCCCGAGAGCTCGGCCGGCATCTTGATGCCGTCCTCCGGCTTCAGGCCGACCTGCTGGAGCTTGGTCATCACCAGCTCCGCGATCAGGTCCTTGGGCAGGCTCTTGAGCTCGCGCAGCGGCAGCGCGATGTTGTCGAACACGGTCAGCGCGGAGAACAGCGCGCCCTGCTGGAACAGCACGCCCCAGCGGTGCCGTACCCGCGCCAGGTCGGTCGCCTCGCACTTGCCCAGCTTCTGGCCGAAGACCAGCACCTCGCCCTCGCTGGGGCGCTCCAGGCCCAGCATCAGGCGCAGCAGCGTGGTCTTGCCGCTGCCCGAGCCGCCGATGATGCCCAGCACCTCGCCGGCCGTGACGGTCAGGTTCAGGTCCTTGTGGATGCGCACGCCGCCGAGCACCGTGCCCACATGGCGCACCTCGATCACGGGATCGCCGGCCTGGACCTCCAGCGCGTCGACCGCTTCGGCCGGACCGGGTTCGATGCACTCGTTCATTGCTTCAGTCCCACGTCGGAGAACATCACCGCGAAGATCGCGTCCACGATGATGACCACGGTGATCGCGCTCACCACCGAATCGGTGGTGCCGGTCCCCAGGCTTTCGCTGTTGGGCTTGATCCGCAGGCCGAAGTGGCAGGCGACGAACGCGATCATCAGCCCGAACACCGCGGACTTGGACAGCCCCAGCCACAGGTTGGCCACCGGCACCGCGGCCGGCAGGCCCTGCAGGAACTGCACGTAGTCCAGGCCCAGCGTCGCCCGCGCGGCCACCATGCCGCCCAGCAGCACCATGCAACTGGTCCAGGTCATCACCAGGGGCAAGGACAGTGCCAGCGCCGCCATCTTGGGCAGCACCAGCCGGATCGTGTGGGAGATGCCCATCACCGACAGCGCGTCCAGCTCCTGCGTCACCCGCATCACACCCAGCTGCGCGGTCATCGCCGAGCCGCTGCGCCCGGCCACCAGGATGGCCGCCAGCAGCGGTCCGAGCTCGCGCCAGACGCTGATGCCCAGGATGTTGATGACGTAGATGTCGGCGCCATAGCTCTGCAGCTGCTTGGCGGTCAGGTAGGACAGCGTGATGCCCACCAGCACGCCCACCAGCGCCGTGATGCCCAGCGCCTGCGCGCCGCTGCGGTACAGGTGCGCGGAGATGTCCTTCCACGCGATCAGGTGGGGATGGCGCGCCAGCGTGCCCAGGTCGCGGGTCACCTGCCCCAGCAGCGCGACCGCGTCGAGCAGGTGGCTCGCCAGGTTCAGCAGGCCTTGCCCGAACTGGCGGACGTTCTGGATCCGCGGCGGTCGCGCCGGCTTGCCCTGCTTGCTGCCCAGGCGCGCGAACAGCGCCTGGAACATGTCCTTCATCGGCGCTGGCGGCCATCGCAGGTCCTCGGGCTGGCGCCGTCCCCAGGCCTGCCACAGCAGCAGCGCGCCGGTCGAATCGAGCCGCCGCACCGCGCTCAGGTCCCAGGAGACGTTCGCGGTCGGCACCTCGCCGAGCTCGCCCCGCAGCGCCTCGACCCGCTCGCGCAGCGCGAGCAGCGTCCAGTCGCCCTCCAGCCGCGCCCGCACGCGGCCGCCTTCACCGGGCTCGCGCAGCAGGCGCGGCGACGGGTCGGCGGCGTCGGGGGAATCCAGGGGGGCGTCCATTGGGGTCAGAGCATAGCCGCGCGGGGGGCGGTCCGGTGAACTCGGCGGACAGGAGATCGCCCAGTCAGACAAGACGCTGCCGCAGCCGCTCCAGATAGGTGCGGCTGCAGGGCACGCGGCTGCCGTCACGCAGGCGCAGGTGGGCATCGCCGGACTCGGTGGGCTCGATGGCCTCGATCAGCCGCAGCCGCACCAGGTAGCTGCGATGGACCCGCACGAACACCGCCGGATCGAGGCGCTGCTCGAACGCGCCCAGGCTGCTGCGCAGCGGATAGTCGTGGGACTGGCGATGCAGGTTGATGTAGTTGCCGCAGGCCTGCACCCACTCGATCTCGTCCACCGGCAACAGGAATTCGTTGCCGAGCTTCTTCACCAGCAGGCGCTCGGGCAGCGCGGCGGGCGCAGCCGCGGGCTCGCTGCTGGGCGCCGGTGCGGGCCCGCTGTCGGGGGCGGGGACTGGCACGCTCGCTTCCCCCTGCCAGCGCCAGACGAACAAGCGGTAGGCGCTGGCGATCAGCAGGATGAAGGCATAGCTGCGCACGTCCTTGAGGGCCTCGTAGACCAGCTCGAGCGGCCAGTCGCCGAAGTCGTAATGCGCGTCCTGCGTCGCATAGGCCAGTTTGCGCAGCGTCACCATGCCCAGGACATGCGCCAGGCTGGTGATCAGCGCGAACAGCAGGTGCCATGGCAGATGGCGGCGCAGCTGGCCCCAGCGCAGCGGCCGGGTGTCGGCGGCGCGCAGGATCCAGGGAATCAGGATCAGCCAGAGGATGGCGCTGGAGAACTCCCAGACCGCCGGCTCCCACGCCTTGAAGGCGAGACCGGCGCGGCGAATGTCGAGGTTGGTGGTGATCGTGTTGGCGATCGCGGAGCCGAGCAGCAGCAAGGCCCAGGCGCCGCGCTCCATCCAGCGCCGATGGGTCAGGTACAGCCGCAGCCACTTGTCCTCGGTCATGGCGGCGCAGTGTAGGCGGGCGCGGCGCGGTGGCGGCCGATCGCCGCCCCTGGGACGGGGCGGATCGTCACCGCGCGGGGGCGGCTCGTCACATTCCGACGCCGCGCCCGGCCCCGGCACCGATGCTGGCCGCCATGAACACCCCATCCCCGCCCTCCCCC
>NZ_VOSR01000720.1:0-12263 GCF_007997345.1 Mitsuaria sp. TWR114 | reverse complement strand
GCAAGCAAGCAAGCAAGCAAGCAAGCAAGCGACTCTCCGCCTGCGGGCGGGCGGCGCTCGCGCGCTAGAAGTCGTAGAAGGTGGTGATGGTCAGCCGGCCCTGGCGCGGATCGCTGCTGAGGCCCAGCGCGGGATTGACGATGGCCGAGTGCAGCAGGCTGCCCCGGTAGGCCACCAGGCGGTTGAATCGCGCCGGCAGCATGCCCAGCAGCTCGAAGCAGTCGTCCGAGTCGCTGAAATAACGCGGCGGCGCCGGATGGCGCTCCATCTCCGCGTAGATCAGGTCGCCGTAGCGTTCGCGCTGATCGGCGGTGATCTGCTGCAGGCCGCTGGCCTTGTGGCGGTAGAAGGCGGTACCGCCATGGCGCTCGTCGCAGAGGTAGAGCATCACGGCCATGAAGTGCGGCGTGCTGGCATCGAAATGCGGCACCCGCTGCAGCGGTCCCAGGTCCTCGGGGGCCACCGTCGTCACCGAGAAGGCGCACGGCGACTTGCGCAGCGGCAGCTCCTCCGGGACGCCGAAGTTCAGCCGGATCAGCGGGTCCAGCAGCTCCGTCAGGCTTTCGCTATAGGCCGCGGGCACTGGCGCTCGCAGCCCGGGATAGCCCTTGCGCTCGTCAGCGCCCGGGCAGCGCTCGAAGCGGGCCTGGCAGGCCGCCTCGACCAGCGCCTGCGGATGCGCGAGGAAATCGTCGATGACGACGACCGGATGCTCGCCGACCCGCACCGAGCGGATGTCGGGCGGCATGCGGATGGCGAAGGTGTCCGGGCTCATGGGCCGGTATTGTGCGGGCGCGACCCGCTCAGATCTTCCAGTACCAGCGGCGCCGGTCGAGCTCGCGCACGATGAGCCACCACACGCCCACGAAAGCCAGCGCGAAGCCCAGCGACTGCGCATGCGGCCCGAGCCAGGCGCCCAGCCAGCCGAAGCCGTGCGCGTAGATCGGGCGCATCCAGCCGAAGCCTTCGAGGAACACGGTGCAGATCCAGGCCCCGGCGTAGGCCGCGATCGCGTTGACGCCGAAGCTGCGGAACAGCGCGGGCGCGCCGAGCCGGTCGATCAGCACATGCCCCGCGAGCAGCACCAGCGCGGCCAGGCCTCCGGTCCACAGCACGAAGGACGGCGTCCAGAGGTTCTTGTTGATCGGCATGAGGCCGATGGCGTCGAGCGCGAAGCCCGTGGCCGCCGCGATGAGCCCGACGGCCGCGAGCTGCCGGAGGGCGCCGGCGCGCAGCGCCTCGCCGCAGCGCCAGCCCAGCAGCGTCGTCGCCAGGGCGCCGAGCGTCGCGACGAGGCCCTCGGGGTCATGGCCGAGGCCCGTCACCGGATCCCACTCGTAGCCATGCGGACCGAGCAGCCACGCATCGACACGGCTGGCGATGTTGCCGGCCTTGTCGAGCGGACCGCCCCACAGCAGCAAGGCGCCATAGCCGGCCAGCAAGGCGGCGAGCCAGACGCGTTGACCGGCGGCGCGCCACTGGATCGCGATCAGGCCGGCGAGCGCGAAGCACAGGCCGATGCGCTGCAGCACGCCGGGAATGCGCAGCGCCGGCTTGTCCATCAGCCACCACGCCAGCGCGTGCAGCACCAGTCCCAGCGCCACGATGCGCAAGCCGCGCTGGACCACGGTGGCGCGCAAGGACGCACCGTCGCCGGCCTCGATGCGCGCGCCCATGGCCAGCGACAAGGAGACGCCCACGATGAACAGGAAGAACGGGAACACCAGGTCGGTCGGCGTCCAGCCGTTCCACGCCGCGTGCTCCAGCGGCGCGTAGACGTGGCCCCAGTCGCCGGGGTTGTTGACCAGCAGCATCGCGGCGACGGCCAGGCCGCGCATCGCGTCGACGGACGCAATGCGTTTCGAGGAAGCGTTCATGGGACGAGGATCGGAAGGAAACAGACGCTCAGAAGTCGCAGCGACTCTCGAGCGCGGGCGTGGCCGGCGGGACCTGGTCGAGCCGCGCGATGCCGCCGGCGCGCCAGCGCTTCACCTGCGCCTCCACCTGGGCCGGGCTCAGGACGGTGTCCTTCGCGTGGAAGACCCAGTCGACGTCCTGCTCGTACACCCGCGGCGGGCCGCCCGCGACGCCCGTGGGCAGCGGACCGCCCGGCGAGAACCACAGGTTGAAGTTGATCGACATCGGCACCACCGGGTAGTTGCGGCCGCCGTGTTCGTCGATCTTGCGGCCGTCGATGAACCATTGGGTGCGGCCGTCGGCCACCTGCATCACCAGCGTGTGCCAGTCGCGGCCGCGCTCGCCCAGCGGGCCGAACTCCTCGTGCTGCTGGTTGAAGGCCAGCCACGGATCGAGACGCACCGTCTGCCAGGTGATGCCGTAGATGCGGGTCTTGTCGCTGCCCCAGCCGCCATTGGGCAGGTACTCCCAGTCCAGCTCGCTGAACTCGGGATCGAAGTCGTGCCTGAGCGGGCTGACCGCGTAGAAGGTCTGGATCACCGGGTCGCCATCGGCGCCGCTCACCGGCTGGTCGCTGAAGCGGATCCGCGCGGCATAGGTCCCCGCGAGGTACTTGCGCTGGTGGCACACCTGCACCTGTGCCGTCCCCGGGCCGGTGCCGTCGGTCACGCCATGCAGGCGCAGCTGGCCGTCGACGACGCTCAAGCCCTCGGGCGCCCAACGAGCGCCGGGAATGCCCGGGTGGCCCGGCGCACTGCGGACCGTCCAGCCCTGCTTGAACAGCGCGGCGGTATCGGCGTAGCTGAAGTCGTCGAAGAAGAATTGCGGGTCGGCGGCGTGCGCGCCACCGGCCATCGACATCGCCACGAGGCCCGCGGCGATCGCCTTCATGTCGCGTTCTCCACCGGCGCCGTCGCCACCGCCGGCTCCTGCGGTGCCCGCCCGGGCATGCGCACGAACAGCAGCAGGATCAGCGCCGGCGCGCCGCAGGCGATGGTCCACAGGAAGAAATGCTCGTAGCCCATCGCGAGCTGGATGTCGCCGCTGATGGTCTTGGAGAAGATGAAGCCCAGCTGCATCACGCCCGAGCCCAGCGCGTAATGCGCCGTCTGGTACTTGCCCGGCGCGACGGCCTGCATGATGAACAGGATCATCCCGACGAAGCCGAAGCCGTAGCCCAGCATCTCCACCGCGACGGCGAAGCCGACGTGCCAAAGATCCGCCGGCATCGTGACGGCCAGGTAGTAGAAGGTCGCGTTGGGCACCGCCATCGCCACGATCAGGAAGGGCATCGCGCGGCGCAGGCTCATCCAGCTGGTGAAGTAACCCCCGGCGATGCTGCCCAGCAGGAAGGCCGCCGTGCCCACCGTGCCGTAGATCCCGCCCACCTGCTCGGTGCTCAGGCCCAGGCCGCCCTTGTCGCGCGCCTCGATCAGGAACAGCGGCCCGATGGTCTGCACCTGCCCTTCGGCGAAGCGGAACATCACGATGAACAGGATCATCAGCCAGATGCCCGGCTTGCCGAGGAAGTCCGCGATGACCTCGCGCAGCGTGCGCCAGACGCCGGCCGCGGTGAGGTCGCCGTGATCGGTGTTGAGCGCGCCGGGCAGCGCGTACGCGTTGTAGCTGGCCAGCACGAACAGCAGCACCGACAGCAGCCCGAAGATCACCGACCACGCGTTCATGACGCCGATGCCACGCTCCAGGTGACCGGCCAGCACCAGCAGGCCGCCCAGCGTCAGGAACTTCGACGCGTTGAAGAACGCGCCCTGCCAGCCGGCGTAGGCCGCCTGCTGCTTGTCGTCGAGCGCTGCCATGTACAGGCCGTCGCAGGCGATGTCGTGCGTGGCCGACGCATACGCGAGCAGGAACAGCACCGCGATGCTGGCCGCGAACCACATCGGCAGCTGCAGCGCCACCGCCATCAGCGCCAGGCCGGCCGCGCCGGTGAACTGCCCGGCGACGACGATCAGCTTCTTGCTGCGCGCCAGCTCCAGGAACGGGCTCCACAACGGCTTGAACGCCCAGGCCAGGCCCAGCAGGCCGGTCCAGCGCGCGATCTGGTCGTTGGCCACGCCCATGTTCTTGAACATCAGGCCGGCGATCAGCATGACGACGAAGAACTGCATGCCCTGCACGAAGTACAGGCTGGAGACCCAGCGGATCGGCGATCGCGCGGGCGCGGAGGAAGTCTGCGGCTGGCTCATGTCGAGGCCCTCGGATCGATGCTCAGTTCAGCGTCACCGGCGACTGGCCGCCGGCCTGGCCGCGGCCTTGCAGCCAGTCGCCCAGGGCCGCCAGCGCGCCGTCCGCGTAGCCCCAGCTGATCACCGTCGGCGCGTCGACATCCAGCGCCTGGAACGGATTCCAGAGCACCAGGTGCAGGTCAGGCCGCCAGTTGCCGGCCTGCGCGCCGTAGCGCGCCCGGTGCGTCGAGGCGACGATGGTGAAGCGGCCATCCGCCGGGACCGTCGCCCAGTCCAGGGCGGCGATGTCGGCGAGCGAGACGAACTCGACGTCGCGGTAGCCCTCGAACAGCGCGCGCACCTGCGCGCCGGTCGGTCCGGCCTCGGAGACGCCGTCGGTCGGCACTTCGTCCTGCACCAGCACGCGGGTCGGGCGATCGGTCGCCGGCGGCACCGCGCCACGCAGCGCGCTCAGGCCCGCGGCCCAGGCTCGACGCATCAGCCGGTCGTCGGCCTCGCGCGGCGCGCCCTGGTAGTCGTCGAAACGGACCGGGAAATCGCGCGCCAGCTTGTCCAGCCGCGCCTGCGCCTGCCGGCCGCGCTCGACGCTCAGGTCGCCGCGCGTGAGCGCGTCCTGCAGCGCGTGGATGGCCTGCGCCTGCTCGTCCAGCGAGCCCTGCGCCAGGATCATGTCGGCGCCGGCGTTGATCGCCAGCACCGCCGCCTTCGCGTAGCCGTAGCGCTCGGCGATGGCCTTCATCATCAGCGCGTCGGTGATGACGACGCCGTCGTAGCCGTATTCGTCGCGCAGGATGCCGCCCAGCAGCGTCCTGGAGAGCGTCGCCGGGTACAGCGGATCGATCTTCGGATAGACGATGTGCGCCGTCATGATCGACGGTGCCAGGTCGCGCAGCGCCTGGAAGGGCTTGAGCTCGAGCGCGTCGAGCTCGGCGCGCGACTTGTCCACCGTCGGCAGGTCCAGGTGGGAATCGACATGCGTGTCGCCATGGCCCGGGAAGTGCTTGATGCAGCAGGCCACGCCCGCGGCCATCGAGCCCTTCATCCAGGCGCCGGCCAGGCGGGTGACGGTGTCCGCGGTCTCGCCGAAGCTGCGCTCGGCGATCACCGGATTGGCCGGGTTGTTGTTGATGTCGGTGACCGGCGCGAAGTTCCAGTTGATGCCGATGCCGCGCAGCCCGCGCGCGACCGCGGCGCCGACCTGTTCGGCCAGCCCCTCGTCGCCCGCCGCGCCCAGCGCCATCGCCGACGGCGGCTGCGGCAGGAAGGTGGCGCGCACCACGGACCCGCCCTCCTGGTCCAGGCCGATCAGCGCGTCCGGGCCCATGGCCTCGCGCAGATCTCGGGTCAGCTGCCGGACCTCGGCCTCGGTGCCCAGGTTCTTGCGGAACAGGCAGACCGCGCGGATCCGGTTGTCGCGCAGGAAGGCGGCGGTGGCCGCATCCAGGCGCTTGCCTTGGATGTCCACCATCACCAGCCGGCCCGGATGGAATGCTGTCTCGCTCATATCGTTCTCTTGCTGCCGGAAATCAATGCGAAATCCATGCGGGCCCCTCAGCGGGACCCGTGCGGGATCAATGCGTCTTCGTGACCTTGGCCAGATGGCGCGGCTGGTCGGGGTTCAGTCCCCGCGCCTGGGCCAGCGCCTCGACCATCGGATAGAAGCTCTGCACCGCGGCGATCGGATCGAGGTCCTCGTTGCCGGTGCAGGTCAGCGGCAGCTCGGCGCCCGGCGTGCCTTCCGGCGCCGCCAGCAGCACGCGCGCGCCACGGCCGCGCATTTCCTCGGCCAGCGCGAGCAGGCCGGCCTGCGCCGGGCCGCGCGGCGCGAACACCAGCAGCGGGTAGCCCTCGTCCACCAGCGCCATCGGGCCGTGCTTGACCTCGGCGCCGGAGAAGGCCTCGGCCTGGATGCCGCAGGTTTCCTTGAACTTCAGCGCCGCCTCCAGCGCGATCGGCAGCGAGGTGCCGCGGCCGATGACGAAGAGCTTGTCCGCGCCCTTGAGCGCGTCCACCGCCACGTCCCAGCGCTGCCGGGCGGCCTGCTCCATCGCCTGCGGCAGCGCCTGCAGCGCGGCGGCGAGGTCCTCGTCGCCCTGCCACGCGGCGACGACGCGCGCCCCGGCCACCAGCTGCGCGATGTAGCTCTTGGTCGCGGCCACGCTCTGCTCGACGCCCGCGTGCAGGCGGAACACGTGCTCGGCGGCGGCTTCCAGCGGCGAGCCGTCGGCATTGACGAAGGCCACCGTGCGCGCCCCATTGGCGCGGAAGTACTGCGTCGGCGACACCAGGTCGGGGCTCTGGCCGGATTGCGAGAACGCCAGCGAGACCAGGCCCTTGCTCTCGATCCGGCTCTGGTAGAGCGTGATCAGCGACATCGGCAGCGAGGTCACCAGCCGGCCCAGCCGCGCCATCACCAGGTAGGCGAGGTAGTGCGACGCGTGGTCCGAGCTGCCGCGCGCGATCGTCAGCAGCGCGCTGGGCGGCTGCTCCCGCAGCGCGTCGCCCAGGGCCGCGTAGGCGTTCTGATCGGCGGCCAGTTGACGGGCCACCACCTGCGGCGCGCTCAGCGCCTCATCCAGCATGCGCGAGGTCAATCGCTTCTCCTTCGACGACCACGCTGTGCAACTGCAAGCCACGGTCCATCACGACAAAGTCCGCCCAGGCGCCCGGGGCCAGGCGGCCCCGATCGTCCAGACCCAGGTAATCGGCCGCGTTCGTCGAGACGCGCCGCGACGCGTCCTCGATCGACAGGCCGAGCTTCAACACCAGATTGCGTAGCGCCTGGTCCATCGTCAGCGTCGAGCCGGCCAGCGTGCCGTCGGGCAGACGCACGCCGCCCAGGCACTTGGTGACGCGATGGCGGCCGAGCCGGTACTCGCCATCGGGCATGCCGGCCGCCGCCGTCGAATCGGTGACGCAGAACAGGTGCGGGATGCTGCGCAGCGCGACGCGGATCGCGCCCGGATGCACATGCAGCAGGTCGGGAATGATCTCGGCGTAGCGCGCGTGGGCCAGCGCCGCGCCGACCATGCCGGGCTCGCGGTGATGCAGGCCGGTCATCGCGTTGAACAGGTGGGTGAAGCCGCCGGCGCCACGAGCCAGCGCGGCCACGCCGTCCTCGTAGGTGCCCAGCGTGTGGCCGATCTGGATGCGGAAGCCCGCTTCGCTCAGTCGCTCCACCAGCTCGAGGTTGCCGGGCAGCTCCGGGGCCAGCGTGATCAGGCGGATCGGCGCCAGCGCATGCAGGGCGCGGATCTCGTCGATCGACGCGGCCTTGGCGAAGTCCGGCTGCGCGCCGAGCTTGCCGGGGTTGATGTACGGACCTTCGAGGTGCACGCCCAGCACGCGCGCGCCGCCGGTGGGCCGCTCGACGCAGGTAGGCGCGAGCGCGCGCATCGCCTGGCGGATCTCGTCCAGCGGCGCGGTCATCGTCGTCGCCAGCAGCGAGGTCGTGCCGTGCCGCGCATGCAGCTGCGCGAGCCGCGCGGCCGCGTCGCCGCCTTCCATCGTGTCGCGGCCGGCGCCGCCGTGGACGTGGGTGTCGATGAAGCCCGGCAGGATCAGCGGCAGGTCCTGCGCGCCGTGGCGGGCCTCGTGCTCGGGGACGGCGCTGCCGTCGATGCCGACCACGCGTCCCTTGTCATGTTCCAGCACACCGCGGATGAAGCCGCCAGGTGTCAGTACGAATCCGTCGATGTGCTGGGTCGTCATCCGTCTCGCCTCATCTCCGCGACGAAGTCGTAGTAGTCGCTGCGGCAGTAGGAATGGGTGAGCTCGACGGCCTGTCCCTGGTCGAGGTAGCCCACGCGGGTGATGAACAGCACGGCCTGGCCGACCGGCACTTCCAGCAGGCCCGCCAGGCGCGAGTCCGCGTTGATCGCGCGGATGTGCTGCAGCGCGCGCACCGGCGCGCCGCCATGCCGGGCGAGGTGCTCGTACAGCGAGGACTCGACCTTCTGCGGCTCGGGCAGCACCGCCTCGGGCAGCACCGACAGCTCATAGGCCATGACGACGGCATCGGCCAGGCGCAGGCGCTCCAGCCGCGCGACGCGCTGGCCGGTGGTCAGGCCCAGCGACAGCTGCTCGTCCGGCGCCGCCATGGCGAAGCCGCGCGTCAGCCAGCGGCTGCTGGGCTTGAAGCCGCGCTGGTGGAGTTCCTCGGAGAAGCTGGTCAGGCGCGACAGCGGCTGCTCGAGCTTGGGCGCGATGTAGTTGCCGGAGCCGCGCTTGCGCACGATCAGGCCCTGTTCGACCAAGCGGTCGATGGCCTTGCGCGCGGTGACGCGCGACAGGTCCAGGGATTCGGAGAGCACGCGCTCGGACGGCAGGGCCTCGTCGGCCTGGTACTGCCCTTCGCGGATCGCCTGGGCCAGCTTGTGGGCCAGCTGCATGTACAGCGGCGAGGCGGCGGCGGGATCGGGCTTGAACTGGAAGGGCAGCTTGGTGCTCATCGGGCTTCTCTGCTTCTCAACGGGGGTCGGAGAGAGCGCCGCGGACCAGCCGCAGCGCACCGTCGGCCGAGTCGCCCTGGGGCGACACGCAACGGGCCCGAATGTTGCCTGAGAAAAGCGCGGCAAGCCGCTGCGCCACGCTGCCCGCGAGCGACAGCGGCAGCTGCTGCGAGGGGTCCAGCGCGAGCGCGAGCTGCTCGAGTTCCGCCACCGCCTGCGCGACCAGCGCGGCCGCGGCCGGGTCGGCGCCCGCATGCTCGAAGACCAGCGGCGCCAGCTGCGCGTAGGCATGCTGGCCGGCCTGGGCGACCCAGGCGTTGATCGCGTCGCGATCCTGCTCGTGCTGGCAGCCGGCGGCGCCCCACACCGCCTGGGCGAGCGGGCCGGGCTCGGCGCGGCCGTCCATGGCCTTCTGCGCCTGACGCATGGCCTGGATGCCGAGCCAGGCGCCGCTGCCTTCGTCCCCGCCGATCCAGCCCCAGCCGCTGACGCAGACCAGCGAGCCGTCGGCGCGCAGCGCCTCGCCCACCGTGCCGGTGCCGGCGGCGATGACGCCACCGGGCCGGCCGGCATGGGCGCCGATGACGGAGGTGGTGCCGTCATTCGCGAGCTCGATGTGGGCGTAGCCGGGCTGCTGCGCGATGAAGGCCTGCGCCTGCGCGGTGACGCCGGCGCCGGACAGGCCGAGCCCGATGGCGGCCTCGGCCAGCGGCAGGCGCTCGATGCCGGCCTTGGCCGCGGCCTCCTGGACCGCCGTCTGGATATGCCGCCAAGCCTGGGCGATGCCCTGCCCCAGCGCGGACGGCCCGGCCCATCCCTGGCCGAGCAGCTGTCCGTGGACGTCGCTCAGCCGGACCCGAGTGCCGGTGCCGCCGCCATCCACCCCCACGAGGTAGCGGACGGCGGTGAAGCGCGGCTGCAAGGGCGCGGACCAGGCGTCCGCCAAGGGGTGGCTGTTCATGATTAATACCAGTTTAGTACCAAAAAACGCGAAGCGTCAATTGGTAGCGCACTGGACTTAACCTTGATGCACAAATCGCTCCGCTAGGGGCTCGCGGATGATAACCACCAACGTACCAGTGATGGCCGATTGAAATGAGGAAGCGCGCAGAGGTGGCCTGCGGAGGGCCAGCGCCCTTTGCAGTCCTTCAGTCCAGCGACCACTCCAGGCCGACGCCCTTGCCCTTGAGCCAGTCCCGCGCCGCGGAGAAGTGGCCGCAGCCGATGAACGGCACCGGCCCGCGCGTGGCGGAGAGCGGCGACGGGTGATTGGCCTGCAGCACGAGGTGGCCGTTGCCGGCGGCCTCGATCAACGGCGCCTTGGCCTGCGCATGCGCGCCCCAGAGCAGGAAGACCTTGGGCGCGGCATCCCGCGCCGTCGCGGCGATGAGCGCATCGGTGAGCGACTCCCAGCCCTTCTTCGCATGCGAGGCGGCGGCGCCGTCCTCGACGGTCAGGCTGGTGTTGAGCAGCAGCACGCCGCACCGGGCCCATTCGCCCAGGTGACCGCACATCGCCGGCTGCTGGCCCAGGTCGCGCTGCAGTTCCTTGAAGATGTTGCGCAGCGACGGCGGCAGCTTCTGCCCCGCCGGCACCGAGAACGCCAGCCCTTCCGCCTGCCCCGGCCCGTGATACGGATCCTGGCCGACGATCACCACCGTCGCCCGCGTCAGCGGCGTGAGCCGCAGCGCGCGCAGCGGGTCTGGCGGATAGATGGCGGCGCCCGCGGCCAGGCGCTCCTTCAGCAGCGCTTCGATGCGCTGGCCGTCGGCGCTCGCGCGCCAGGCGTCGATCAGCGGCTGCCAGCCGTCGCCGACCTGCCAGTCGATGGCCTGCAGCGTCGCGGACATCGCCGGCCTCAACCGAACAGCGCCGACAGCGCCGCGCCCGGGTCGGGCGCGCGCATGAAGGCCTCGCCGACCAGGAAGGCATGCACCTGCGCGTCGCGCATGCGCTGCACGTCGCCCGGCCCCAGGATCCCGGACTCGGTCACCAGCAGGCGATCGGCCGGCACCTGCGCCAGCAGTCCCAGCGTCGTGTCCAGCGTCACCTCGAAGGTCTTCAGGTTGCGGTTGTTGATACCCACCAGCGGCGTCTTCAGCCGCAGCGCGCGCTCGAGTTCGGCGCCATCGTGGACCTCCACCAGCACGTCCAGGCCCAGGCCCAGCGCGCAGTCCTCCAGCTCCGCCATCTGGCCGTCCGCGAGGCTGGCGACGATCAGCAGGATGCAGTCCGCGCCCATCGCGCGCGCCTCGTAGACCTGGTACGGATCGACCATGAAGTCCTTGCGCAGCACCGGCAGCGCGCAGGCGGCGCGCGCCTGCTGCAGGTACTCGACCGAGCCCTGGAAATGCGGCGCGTCGGTGAGCACGCTCAGGCAGGCCGCGCCGTGCCGCTCGTAGCTGCGGGCGATGTCGGCGGGACGGAAGTCCGCGCGCAGCACGCCCTTGCTGGGGCTGGCCTTCTTCACTTCGGCGATCACACCGCTGCGGCCGGCGGCGATCTTGTCGCGCAAGGCCTGCGCGAAGCCGCGCGTGGGCTCGGCGCGCGATTCCGCCTCGGCACGCAGGGCGGCCAGCGGCACGCGGGCCTGCGCGGCGGCGACCTCGTCGCGCTTGACGGCATTGATGCGATCCAGGATGTCGGACATGGTTTTCTCACTTCAGGTCCGGCGCCAGGGCCGGAGGCGGTCGACGCCCAGGCCCGCACGGGCCCGGCCTCGCCACGATCAGGACTGCGCCGCGGCTTGCCGCTGCGTCTCGGCGACGAATTCGTCGAGCTTGGCGCGCGCCGCGCCGGACTCGATCGCCGCGCGCGCCTTCACGATGCCGTCGGCGATGGACTCGACGACATTGGCCGCATACAGCGTCGCGCCGGCGTTGAGCAACACGATGTCCCGCGCCGCGCCAGGCTCGTTGCCGAGCACGCCCAGCAGGATGCGGCGGCTCTCCTCGGGGCCGCTCACCCGCAGGTTGCGGCTGGCGACCATGGGCATGCCGAAGTCCTCGGGATGGATCTCGTACTCGCGGATCTCGCCGTTGCGGAGCTCACCGACCAGGGTCGCCGCGCCCAGCGAGATCTCGTCCATGTTGTCCTTGCCGTAGACCACCACCGCGTGCTGCGCGCCCAGGCGCTGCATCACGCGGACCTGGATGCCGACCAGGTCCGGATGGAACACGCCCATCAAGATGTTGGGCGCGTCCGCCGGATTGGTCAGCGGGCCCAGGATGTTGAAGATGGTGCGCACGCCCAGTTCCTTGCGCACCGGCGCGATGTTCTTCATCGCCGGGTGATGGTTGGGCGCGAACATGAAGCCGATGCCGGTGTTGCCCACGCAGTCGGCGACCGCCTGCGGCGGCAGCGACAGCGTCACGCCGAGCGCCTCCAGCACATCCGCGCTGCCGGTCTTGGACGAGACGCTGCGGTTGCCGTGCTTGGCCACCTGCGCGCCCGCCGCGGCCGCGACGAACATCGAGCAGGTCGAGATGTTGAAGGTGTGCGCGCCGTCGCCGCCGGTGCCGACGACGTCCACCAGGTGCGGCCCCGGCGTGATCGGCACCTTGACGGAGAACTCGCGCATCACCTGCGCGGCGGCGGTGATCTCGCCAATGGTCTCCTTCTTCACGCGCAGGCCGATCAGGATGGCCGCGGCGGTCACCGGCGAGATCTCGCCGCTCATGATGCGGCG
>NZ_VOSR01000072.1:0-6141 GCF_007997345.1 Mitsuaria sp. TWR114 | reverse complement strand
CCGGCCGCGGCGACGGTCTGGGAACGCCGGCCTGGCCGCGAGCTGGGAGGTCGACATTTCCGGCCGCCTGTCGCAGGCCAGCCGCGCGGCCTCGCTGGATGCGCAATCGCGCGAGGCGCTGTTGCAGTCGACCCGGCTGATGGTGCAGGCCGACGTGGCGCAGACCTACCTGGCGCTGCGCTTCGCCGACCAGGAGCGCCGCCTGGTGCGAGACACGGTGGCGGCCTACCGCGAGACGCTGGCGCTGACGCAGCGCCGCTACCAGGCGGGCGACGTGGCCGAGCTGGACCTGGCGCGGGTGCAGACCGAGGTGGCCGCGACCGAGGCCGAGGCGATCAGCCTGGACCGCCGCCGGGCCGAGCTGGAGAACGCCTTGTCGGTGCTGCTGGGCGAGCCGGCCTCGGGCTTCAAGGTGGCCGAGGACACGGCGCTGGCGGCCCTGCCGGCGATCCCGTCGGGCCTGCCGAGCGCGATGCTGGCGCGTCGTCCGGACGTGGCCGCGGCGCAGCGCGGCCTGCTGGCGGCGCAGGCGCGGGTGGGCGTGGCGCAGGCCGCGTGGTTCCCGAGCCTGACGCTGACGGCCAACGGCGGTTATGCCTCGCCGGAGCTGAGCGATGTGTTCCGGTGGTCGGCGCGGGCGTGGTCGGTCGACGCGCTGCTGTCGCTGCCGATTTTCGACGGTGGCCGGCGCAAGGCCGGCGTCGAATCGGCGACGGCGGGCCTGGACCTGGCGATGTCGAGCTACCGCCAGCAGTTGCTGCAGCGCTGCGCGAGGTCGAGGACTCGCTGGTGGGTCTGCAGACCTTGTCGCAGCAGGCGGACGTGCAAGGGCAGGCGGTGCAGTCGTCGACGCGCGCGACGGCGCTGTCGGACTCGCGCTACCGCAACGGGCTGGTCAGCCAGCTGGATCTGCTGGACGCGCGCCGCAGCGAGCTGCGCAACCGCCGCGCGGCGCTGCAGGTGCAGGCGGCGCAGTACCAGGCGACGGTCGGACTGGTGCGCGCGCTGGGCGGCGGTTGGAACGCCCCGGCCTGAGGCCCGCGGCCGGGCAAGGCCCGGCCCCTTCATTCGCGACCGGCTCATGACCGGTGCCCCTTTGGGCGTGCAGGGATGCATGCCCTTTTTTCGTTTGAGGCCTGGATGACTTGCGTCGCGACGTCGGGGCTCTGCCCAACGGGGCGTGCCAGCCCGATCAAACTGGCTTGCCCTCAGCGGTTCCTGCGATAGGCACTACTTGAAGCCGGTAGCACGGGGGTCATTTACGCAAACTGGCTTCGTTGAGGCGCGATGAGTCGATCGATACCTTGCTTGAATGTCGATCCAATCCTTCGCGTGCCGGGAGACCGAACGCCTCTTCACATCCGGGCGTACGACACGCTTCGTGAACGTGAAGGGTCCGGCGGAGCGCAAGTTGGCGCAGCTCGATGCGGCGCCAGCGGTCGAGTTCATGCGAACGCCGCCGGGAAACGACATGAAGTGGTACGACGGCGCCTGGCACGTCAGAATCAACGACCAATGGCGGCTGACGTTCGGGTGGGGAGACGAAGGACCCATCGACGTCAGGATCGAGGATCCACATTGAGCGATATGGAACCTGTCCTGAGGTACTGCCTACAGTGATCGCATACGAGCTAGGACGAACGAGGTAAGCAATGTTCAGGAACGGAATGCGCCCGATCCATCCGGGAGAGATCCTCTTCGAGGACTACATCAAGCCGATGGGCATCAGCGTCCATGCACTCTCCAAGGCGCTGCACGTGCCCTATTCGCGATTGCGCGAGATCGTCGATGGGCAGCGCAGCGTGTCTCCCGACACCGCCCTGCGGTTGGAGCGCTACTTTGGCAGTGATGCGCAAGGGTGGCTCAACCTGCAATCGGCCTACGACCTGCGGCGCGCCGAGAAGGCTGCGGGACGAATCATCAAACGCGAGATCCGTCCGCTGGCCCTGGCGGCGTGACGAGGGCCGCTCAACAGTGCCCGCCCGCCCGGGCGCGGATCCGGCGCCATCCGGCGCGCATCAGCCAGGTCCCGACGCCCGCGAGCAGCAGCACGATCACCAGCGCGCCTGTCGCGTCGCTCGGCGCGCCCGCGCCCTCCGCGGCGCCGATCAAGGGGCTCAGCGCATTCACGCCCGCCACCACCGCCGCGATCCACAGCACCGCGCCGCCCGCCAACTGCCCAAGGGCGACCAGCTTGTTCATGCCTTCACTCCGGATGTCGTCAAAGGACGCAGCGTAACGGTCGCAGCGCCGCTTCCTCGATCAAAGCCCCGCGCGCAGGAACGGCATCACCGCCGCCAGCAGCGCGTCGGGCGCCTCCTCGGGGATGTAGTGACCGCAGGGCAGGGCCTCGCCGTCGACCTCCGAGGCCACACGCCGCCATTCCGCCAGCGGATCGAAGCACTTGGCCACCACGCCCTGCGCGCCCCAGTAGACGCGCAGCGGCATCGCCAGCTTGACGCCGGCATCGCGGTCCGCCCGGTCGTGTTCGAGGTCGATGCCCGCGGCGGCGCGGTAGTCCTCGCACATGCCGTGCGCGGTGCCGGGCAGCGCCAGCGCCCGCTGGTACTCCACGAATGCGCGCGGGTCGAAGGCCGCCTGGCCCGCATGCCGGCGTCCCATCGTGTCCCGCGCATAAGCGGCAGGGTCGGCCTCGATCAGCCGCTCCGGCATCGGCGCCGGCTGGATCAGGAAGAACCAGTGCCAATACGCCCGCGCGAAGGCCTCGGTCGTCTGCTCGTACATCGCCAGCGTCGGCGCGATGTCCAGCAGCGCCAGCCGCTCGACCACCGCGGGATGGTCCGCCGCCATCCGGTGCGCCACCCGCGCGCCGCGGTCGTGGGCCAGCACGCGGAAGCGCCCATGCCCCAGCGCGGCCATCACCGCGACCAGGTCCAGCGCCATGCGCCGCTTGCTGTAGTTCGCGTGGTCCGACGCGCCGGCGGGCTTGGACGAATCGCCATAACCGCGCAGGTCCGGCATCACGACGCTGAACTGCGCCGCCAGCGCCGGCAACACGCGGTGCCAGATCGCCAGCGTCTGCGGATGGCCGTGGATCAGCAGCAGCGGCGGCCCCTCGCCGCAGACGCGCGCGTGGATGCGCACGCCGGGCTCGACCTCGACGGACAGGCGCCGCGCGGCCGGCGGGAACAGGGCATCGGCCGGATGCGGCTCGGCGATGAACCTGGCGGTGAAGGAAGGAGTGGAAGGGGCGCTCATGGTCCGATGCTAGGGTCGCTGTCCTCGGTCGCGCTGTCGGGCACGAGACACTGCGCCCGCGAGCGCCGCTCCCAGGCTGCCAGCGCCACCAGCACGGCGCAGGCGAAGGCGCTGGTCGCCACCGGCGGCCAGGCCTGCACGAAGGGCCCCGCCGCCGCCAGCACCAGCACCGCCACGCCGTGCGACCACGGCCAGTGCCCGACCACCGCGCGCTTGAACAGCCCGACGCCGACGGCATACAGCCCCACGCCGCCAAGCAGGCACAGCGCCGTCTTCAGGTCGGTGTGGCCGTCGGGATGGGCGAGCACGAACTCGTCCGCCGCCGCGTTGACGATGATCCCGGCCACGATGGGCAGGTGGATGTAGGTGTAGGCCAGTCGCGCCAGCCGCCCCGGATCGTCGCTGTGGGTGATGCGGCCGGTGGCGAAGTCGTTGGTGGTGTCGAAGTAGAGCCACCACAGCGCCAGGCTGCCGGCGAAGGAGACCAGGAAGGCCAGCAGGCTCATCGGCGTCAGCGGCGCCGCGGCGAAGGTCGCGCCGGTGACCAGCAGCGATTCGCCCAGCGCGATGATCACGAACAGCGCGCAGCGCTCGGCCAGGTGGCCGCCGGAGACATTCCAGTCCGCCGTCGTCGACCGGCCCAGCCCCGGCACGAAGAACCCGGCCGACGGGCCGATCACCTCGATCCCCAGGGCCACGACCCACAGCGGCACCCGCAGGTCCTCATGCAGCGCGCCGGCGATCCACAGCGCGGCAGACACCGACAGCCATGCGCCGATGCGCTGGAAGTTGCGTACCAGGGCCAGGTCGCGCCGCGCGCCGCCCAGAGGAAGAACAGCGTGCGGCCGACCTGCAGGGCGGTGAAGGACAGCGCGAACATCAGCGCGCGCTCGCCGAAGGCCTGGGGCAGCGACACCGACATCAGCAACCCGGCCAGCATCATCGCGAACAGGCACAGCCGCACCGGCAGCCGCTCCGGGTCCAGCCAGTTCGTCACCCACGAGGTGAAGATCCACACCCACCAGACCGCCAGCATCAGGAAACCGGTCTGCGCCGCGCCGCGCAGCGTGACGCCGTCGTGGGCGAAATGCCCGATCAGCGTGTGCGACAGCTGCGTGACGGCGAAGACGAAGACGAGGTCGAAGAACAGCTCGACGAAGCTGACCTTGGCATGGCCGTGCGGGTCGGGACGGCGCAGGAGGGGAATCCGGGACATCCCCGGACTGTCGCACGCGGCCATGAGCCCTCCACCGGGGCCGATGCCAGCTTGACGCAGATCGCACGGCCGCACCCATAATCGCCCGCACTCCTCTCTACCGCCGGCTCCCGCCGGACCCGTCCCGCCGATCCGCCTTCAAGAGACCGACCCGCCCGAGACGTCGCATGCGTTCCTCCGCCGAGCCGATCCACCGCACCAGCCTCGGTCGCGGCGTGGGGCTCCTGATGGTGGCCCTGGTGGCCATGGGCGTGATCGTGGCGCTGCTGGCCTGGCGGGCGCGGGCGACGCTGGACGACCTGCGCCGCGCCGACCGCATCAACAACGTGCTGCCGTCGATGACCACGCTGATGGAGGACCTGCTCAATGCGGAGACCGGCCAGCGCGGCTACCTGCTGACGCAGCGCGCCAGCTACCTGCAGCCCTACCGCGATGCCGTGCGCAACCTCGACCGCCGCGTCGAGGAGCTCGACGCCCGCGACCAGGACCCCGCCCACGCGCCGAAACTGGCGCGCGTGCGCGAACTGGTGAACCTCAAGCTCGGCGAGATGAACCAGACGATCCGGCTGCACGATTCGGGCCGGCAGGACGAGGCGCTGGAACTGGTGCTCAACGACCAGGGCCTGCACCACATGGACGAGCTGCGCGACGTGCTGGGCGAGCTGACCTCGTCGCTGCGCGCCGAGCGCGCCGCGATCAGCGAGCGGCTGTCGCGCGAGGCCGGCCACACCGAGCTGCTGATGCTGGCCGGGCTGGCGATGCTGGGGCTGTTCACCGTGATGGCGACCTCCCAGGTCGTCCTGCGCTCGCGCGAGCTGATGCGGACGCAGAAGCGCCTCAAGGGCATCACCGACAACGTGCCCGCGCTGATCAGCCATTACGACGCCGACGGCCTGCTGCGCTTCGCCAATGCCGAGGTCGGCCGCGTCTTCCACGCCGATCCGGCCGCGCTGCGGGGCCGCACGCTCGAGCAGGTTCGCGGGACCGAGAACGCGGCGCAGATGCGCCCCTTCGTCGAGCGCGTGATGCGTGGCGAGGCGGTGTCCTTCGACGCCGAGCAGGTCATCGACGGCGAGACGCTGCACTTCCACCAGCGCTTCGTGCCGGAGCTGGTCGACGGCCGCGTCGAGGGCTTCTACGCCTGCTCGATGGACATCACCGAGCGCAAGCGCGCCGAGGCGCTGGTCGCCGCGAGCGAGCGCCGCATGAAGGCCGTCACCGACAACCTGCCGGTGTTCATCACCTACATCGACGCCGAGCGCCGGATGCGCTACGTCAACGAGACCCTGCGCACCTGGTTCGGCCTGGACCCGCAGGCGGCGATCGGGCTGCACATCGACGACGTGTTCGGGCAGGCCAGCACCAGTCAGCGCAGCGCGCAGCTGGACCTGGCGCTGAGCGGCGAGCGGGTCGAGTTCGAGATCACCTCGGTGATGCTGGGCAAGCAGCGGCACCTGCGCACCGTGTACGTGCCCGACGTGGTCGCGGACGGTCGCGTGCAGGGCATCTTCACCCTGTCCGTCGACATCACCGTCATGAAGCAGGCCGAGGCGCAGCTGGCGCGGCTGGCCAGTTCCGACGCGCTCACCGGGCTGCCAACCGGCGCGAGTTCGACCAGGCGCTGGCCGCGGCGCTGGCGCGGCAGCGTCGGCTCGCGCGCGAGGGCCGCGTGATGGCGCTGCTGTTCCTGGACATCGACCGCTTCA
>NZ_VOSR01000719.1:0-554 GCF_007997345.1 Mitsuaria sp. TWR114 | reverse complement strand
GTCAGCGCCAGGTGGACGCAGTCGGACGGCGTGCCGTTGACGTAGCGATAGCCGTTGGACGCCGTGTAGACCGACAGCGGCCGGTGCAGCGTGAGCGAGTTGGACGTGCCGCTGGCGTTCTGCTCGGGGGCGATGACTTCCACCGTGCCGAGCCCTTCGCAGGCGCGGACCAGGGCGGCGATACCGGGGGCCAGGTAGCCGTCGTCGTTGGCGATGAGGATGCGCATGGGGCGGCATTGTAGGCAGGCCGTCACCCCGGCGACGCGGGCCGCGCGGCGCGCTGCCTATCATGCGCCCCGACCCTCCGCCGGAGGCCTGGACAAGGAGACGAGAGATGAAGGCTTGGCTGTGCGAGAACCCCGTCGGCGTCGAGGCGCTGCAATGGAAGGACCTGCCGTCTCCCACGCCCGGGCCGGGCCAGCTGAAGGTGGCGATCAAGGCGGCGAGCCTGAACTTCCCCGACCTGCTGATCATCCAGAACAAGTACCAGATGAAGCCGCCGCTGCCCTTCGTGCCGGGCACCGAGTTCGCCGGGATCGTCGAGGCGGTGGGCG
>NZ_VOSR01000718.1:0-695 GCF_007997345.1 Mitsuaria sp. TWR114 | reverse complement strand
GGCGTCGCGCTGCGCGGTTATGCGCTGCACGACGGCTCGCGCGCCGCCGAGCTGACGCTGCAGGACACGCCCGCCACGCTACTGGTCGGTCCCGATCGTGGCCTTGCGGTGCTGGAACACGCCGTCGACATCGCCATCGCGGCGCAGGCGGCGGAGGCGGTCGGCGCGATGGACCGCTTCGTCGCGCTGACGGCGGAATACCTGAACACGCGCAAGCAGTTCGGCGTCGCCATCGCCAGCTTCCAGGCGCTGCGCCATCGCATGGCCGACATCAAGATGCAGCTGGAGCTGGCGCGCTCGATGAGCTACTTCGCCACGCTCAAGCTGGGCGAGCCAGCCGAGGCACGCCGCCGCGCGGTTTCGCAGGCCAAGGTGCAGCTCGGCCAGGCGATGCGCTTCGTCGGCCAGCAGTGCATCCAGCTGCATGGCGGCATCGGCGTGACCGACGAGTATGTCGGCAGCCATTACTTCAAGCGGCTCACGCTCATGGAGATGCAGTACGGCGATTCGCTGCATCACCTGGGCGAGGTCAGCCGCCGCATGCAGGACACGGCCGGCGTCTTCGCCTGACGCCTGACACCGCCGGGGCGGCGGCCCCTACACTCGGCGAGCCTCGCTGCCTTCGCAGCAGGGAGAACGCCATGTCGAACGCGACCTCCGCCGCCGCCTCCTTCCTCGCCGGCCTGCTGCTGGCC
>NZ_VOSR01000717.1:0-3177 GCF_007997345.1 Mitsuaria sp. TWR114 | reverse complement strand
CTGGTGGAGCGAAGGCCTGCACGGCGTCGCGCGCGCCGACGTGGCGACGGTGTTCCCCCAGGCCATCGGCCTGGCGGCGACCTGGGACACGCCGCTCGTGCAGCGCGTGGGCGAAGTCATCGGCATCGAGTTCCGCGCCAAGTTCCGGGGCACCGTCGGTGCCGACGGCTCCTCCGGCCTGTACCGCGGCCTGACGGTGTGGTCGCCCAACGTCAACATCTTCCGGGACCCTCGCTGGGGCCGCGGCCAGGAGACCTATGGCGAGGACCCGGCGCTGACCGCGCGCATGGGCGTGGCCTTCATCCAGGGGCTGCAGGGACCGGACCCGCGGCATCCGCGCGTGTCCGCGGCGGTGAAACACTTCGCGGTGCACAGCGGCCCCGAGGCCGACCGCCACAAGGAGGACGTGCGGGTCTCGCCGCGCGACCTGGTGGACACCTACCTGCCGGCCTTCCATGCGGCGGTCACCGAAGGCCGCGCGGAATCGGTGATGTGCGCCTACAACGCGGTCGACGGCGTGCCCGCGTGCGCCAGCGAGCCGCTGCTGCGGCAGCGGCTGCGCGAGGAATGGAAGTTCCAGGGGCATGTGGTGTCGGACTGCGGCGCGGTGGCCGACATCCACCAGGACAGCGCCCACCACCATGTGAAGACGCCCGAGGCCGCCGTGGCCCTGGCGGTGCGCGCCGGCACCGACCTGATCTGCGACTTCGGCGGCAACAGCACCGCCTCGCCCACCACCACCGTGGCGGCCGTGCGGCAGGGCCTGCTGGCCGAGGCCGACCTCGACCGGGCGCTGCATCGGCTGTTCGACGTGCGCCTGCGCCTGGGCCTGCTCGACCCGCCTGGGCAAGGGCCTCTCGCCGGGATCACGGCGGACGAGTTCGACACGCCCGCGCATCGCGCGCTCAACCTGGAGACGGCCCGTCGCTCGCTGGTCCTACTGAAGAACGATGGGCTGCTGCCATTGAAGACGCCGCCCCGGCGCATCGCAGTGATCGGCCCCAACGCCGACAGCGTCGACGCGCTGGTGGGCAACTACAACGGGACGCCGTCCCGGCCGGTCACCCTGCTGGCCGGCCTGAAGGCCCGCTATCCGGATGCCCGGATCGACTTCGTCGAAGGCACGGGCTGGGTGGCGCCGCCGCTGGAAGACCTGCCGGCCGAGCGGCTGTGTGCCGACGCCGCCTGCACCCGCCCCGGGCTGAGCTTCGAGCGCTTCGCCAATCTCCAGCTCGAGGGCCCGCCGATCTCGTCGACGGTCGAGGCGCAAGCCCGCTTCCGATGGGGCTGGCCGGACGCGCATGACCGCCAGGAATCGGCGCGCTGGAGCGGCTTCGTGCGCGCCGCCGAGAGTGGCGAGCATCTGTTCCGGCTGAAGGGGAACCGGGGCTACCGCGTCTGGATCGACGGCGAACGGGTGGTGGACCTGTGGGACATCGCCTGGCCCACCAGCACCCGCGGCGTGCAGCTCGAGGCGGGGCGGACCTACGCCCTGCGCGTGGAGGCGCTGCAGACCGGCTGGGAAGGCGAGCAGCGCCTGCAGTGGAGCCGGCCCGGCGCCAGCGACGAGGCTGCCCTGGCCGCCGCGCGCGAGGCCGACCTGGTGGTCTTCGCCAGTGGCTTGACCGGGGAGTTCGAAGGCGAGGAGATGACGGTGCTGGCGCCCGGTTTCGCGGGCGGGGACCGCACCCGGATCGATCTGCCGGCACCGCAGCAGAAGTTGCTGGAGCGCCTGGCCGGCCTGGGCCGCCCGCTGGTGCTGGTGAACTTCAGCGGCAGCGCCATGGCCTTCGGCGCCGCGACATCGCAGGCCGCGGCCATCGTGCAGGCCTGGTATCCGGGCGGCGAAGGCGGCCAGGCGGTGGCGGAACTGCTGGCCGGCGACTTCAGTCCGTCCGGCCGGCTGCCGGTCACCTTCTACCGGTCCGCCGAGCAACTGCCGCCCTTCAAGGCGTACGGCATGCAGGGGCGCACCTACCGCTGGTTCAAGGGCGAGCCGCTGTTCCCCTTCGGCCATGGGCTGGGCTACGCGCGCTTCAGCTATGCACAGGCCCGGCTCGCGAGCCCCCGGGTCCGGGCCGGGCAAGGCACGCGGCTGTCGGTGCTGTTGAAGAACGAGAGCGGACGCGAGGCGGCCGAGGTCGTCCAGGTCTATGCCCGGCGCCCCGGTGCCCTCGCGCCGGAACGCACGCTGGTGGCCTTCCGGCGGGTCGTGCTGCGCGGCGGCGAATCGCGCCGGCTCAGCGTCGATCTGGACGCCAAGGCGATGAGCGTCGTGCAGGCCGATGGGCAGCGCGTCGTGGAGGCCGGGCCGGTGTGGCTGTGGATCGGCGGAGGACAACCGGTGCCGGCGATCACCGGCGTGCGCGCGCCGGGTCAGGCTTTGACCCTGGAGGTCACCGGCCGCGCGCGACTGCCGGCGTTCTGAGCGGGCGTCGCACCGGTCCACGGCGTTACGCTGTCCGGCCGCCATCGCCTGGGCGCGGCCCGGGCAGGCTCGAACGAAGGAAGGACACATCGGCATGGCATCGAATCAGGGTTCGCGCGCGGATCGGTCGCGTCGCCGCATGGCGTTGGCCGTGGTCATCGGCGCATTGCTGCTGGCGGCCGGCGGGTGGCTGTCGAGCCGGCCCAGTGATGCCGCTGGCCCCGCCAAGGCAACGGCGACGGGCTCGCCCACGAATGAACCCGGCTCGCCGCTTCCCGCGGCGAAGACGGAGGCGGCATCGGCCGTGATGGCGGTCGCCTCGTCGGCGCCCGGCTCGACGAGCGCCCCGCCTCCTGCGCCCGGCTGGCCAGAGGACGCGCTGCGTCGGGTCCAGCTGGCGCTGGACGGCCATGGGACGCCGAAGGACATGATGGAGGCGGCCATGATGCTCTCCGCCTGCCAGGGCGCGGACGCGATGGTGGACCACCAGTACAGGGAGCGCGATCAGCCGTCCGCGACGGGTCGGCAGCTCCAGCGGATCACGGGTCTGTCCAGCCAGGAATGGATCCGCCGCTCGCAGGATTTCCAGCGTCACTGCCAGGTCTTCGATGCCGCCACGCTCGCGCGCCAGGGCGAGCTGCTCAAGCGTGCCCACGACGGCGGCGCCAAGGACGCCGCGCTGCCCTACCTGCAATGGCTGGAAGCGAACCGGCAGCCGATCGATCCGGCGCTGCGCGGGCAGCTGCAGC
>NZ_VOSR01000716.1:0-502 GCF_007997345.1 Mitsuaria sp. TWR114 | reverse complement strand
GGTGGTGGGTCGTGCAGGATTCGAACCTGCGACCAACGGATTAAAAGTCCGCTGCTCTACCGACTGAGCTAACGACCCGAAGCCGCACTTCAAGCAGTGAAGGCCGGGTTGCCCCGACCTCCGCTACGTCGCTTCGAGGTGTTTGCCCCTCAGCAGAGCCTCAGATTATAGGACGGATTTTTGCGACCGCGCAAGCGCCTTCAAATAACGCCGCACCAACTCCGCCGCCGCGACCATGCCGAAGCCGGCCGTGACCGCCACGCTCGAGCCATAGCCATGGCAATTCAGGTTGGCGTCCAGGTCGCAGGCCGCCACGCCCTCCGGCCGGGTGACCGGCTCGCGCGAGAACACGCAGGTCACGCCCATCTTCCCGGCGCGTGGCGCCGCATGGAACTTGCGCAGCCGCTGACGCAGGTTGGCCAGCAGCGGATCGTGCGTGGTCTCGGCCAGGTCCAGGATCTCGACGTCCTGCGGCCGATGCTTGCCGCCGGCCGCGCCGATG
>NZ_VOSR01000715.1:0-1876 GCF_007997345.1 Mitsuaria sp. TWR114 | reverse complement strand
AGGACACGCCGCTGGTGAAGCTGCGCGGCACGGAGCGGCATCGACTCGGCGCGCAGTGCGCGCACCGGGCTCCGTTGCGGCACAGCCTCGTCGCGACGGAATTGCCGGAGCTCGCAGTGCGCCCCCGCGCTTGAATCGCCAAGCGGCGCAAGCTTCAGGCCAAGCGGAAAGGAAAAAAGGCCGCAGCGGTTGCTGCGGCCTTTTGATGCTTTTTGGCGCCTTGCTGGCGGCTCCGGGATCGATTCAGCGTCGTGATCCGATGTCGGAGCGAATTTGGTGGGCCCTGAAGGATTCGAACCTTCGACCAACGGATTAAGAGTCCGCTGCTCTACCAACTGAGCTAAGAGCCCCCAAGAAAACCATCCGAAGTGGGTGGTGGGTCGTGCAGGATTCGAACCTGCGACCAACGGATTAAAAGTCCGCTGCTCTACCGACTGAGCTAACGACCCGAAGCCGCACTTCAAGCAGTGAAGGCCGGGTTGCCCCGACCTCCGCTACGTCGCTTCGAGGTGTTTGCCCCTCAGCAGAGCCTCAGATTATAGGACGGATTTTTGCGACCGCGCAAGCGCCTTCAAATAACGCCGCACCAACTCCGCCGCCGCGACCATGCCGAAGCCGGCCGTGACCGCCACGCTCGAGCCATAGCCATGGCAATTCAGGTTGGCGTCCAGGTCGCAGGCCGCCACGCCCTCCGGCCGGGTGACCGGCTCGCGCGAGAACACGCAGGTCACGCCCATCTTCCCGGCGCGTGGCGCCGCATGGAACTTGCGCAGCCGCTGACGCAGGTTGGCCAGCAGCGGATCGTGCGTGGTCTCGGCCAGGTCCAGGATCTCGACGTCCTGCGGCCGATGCTTGCCGCCGGCCGCGCCGATGCAGACCTGCGGCAGCTGCAGGGCCCTCGCCCAGGCCGCGATCCGCGCCTTGGCGCGCACCTGGTCGCAGGCGTCGACGATGCCGTCCACCTGCACGTCGCCCAGCAGCGCGGGCCAGTTCTGGTCGTCGACGAAATCCTCGATGGTGAGGACCTCGCAACCCGGATGGATGTCGGCGATGCGCTGCTTCAGCGCCTCTGCCTTGGCCATGCCCAGCGTGCTGCCCAGGGCCTGCACCTGGCGGTTGATGTTGGATTCGGCGACATGATCCAGGTCGACCAGCACCAGCCGGGCCACGCCCATGCGGGCCAGCGCCTCGACCACCCAGGAGCCCACGCCGCCCAGGCCGACGACGCAGAGGCGCGCGGCGCGCAGCCGCGCGTAGTCGCGCTCGCCATGCAGCCGGCGCAGGCCGCCGAAGCGGCGCTCGGCGTCCGCTTCCAGGTCGAGGGGGCCGTGCCCGGTGTCAAGGCTCACGATGGTCGCGCCCGGGAGCGCGGCTCAGCGCAGGCCGGCCGCGCGTTCCTTGGCGGCGCGGGCCGCCTCGCTGCCGGGATAGGCCTTCTGCAGGTCGTCCAGCGTCTTGCGGGCGCTCTTGGTGTCCTTGAGCTCGATCTGGCAGTTGGCGATCGCCAGCAGGCTTTCCGCGGCGCGCGGGTGATCCGGATTGGCGGCGACGAAGGCCTTGAAGGTCGCGATCGCGCCCTTGTAGTCGCGCTTGCCGTATTGGGCATTGCCCAGCCAGAAGCGCACCGAATCGGAATAGCCGCTCGCCGGGAACCGGGTCAGGAAGGTGGTGAAGGCGGACACCGCCTCATTGAAGTCGCCGCGGCGGATCAGGCCCATCGCGGCATCGAACTGGCGCTTCTCTTCCGGATCGGCCTGGAATTCCTTGCCGTCCAGCGACACCTTCTGCGGCTCCAGCGGGCGCAGCCGGTTGTCGAGCGTGGCCGACTGGTCGGCCACCTTGCGCTGGGTATCGGACAGGTCGCGCGCCAGCTGCT